>JAKADL010000026.1 GCA_021820565.1 Thermoplasmata archaeon | reverse complement strand
AGTATAATATAACTGCAAATAGTGTAAAAGACACTTCAAATACAGGCATATTTATCTATACCCCTCATTTAACTCCAGCCGATCGTAATACTTATGTAAATATATATATTACAAATACAACAGGAGCAGTGATGGTAGCATCAATGTCAGATATATCGTTTGAATACACATATGCCAAGCCAGGGACATTACTTCAAAATGATCTGGCATTATTTTTCGGAATACTATTGATTCCAATCATGGCTATATTTTCGGCCTATTTTTATTACAGCAAGGATAAGGCATCAGGAGTAATGGAATCGATAATAGCAAGACCCATTACAAAAGGAAAATTAATGATCTCAAGGCTGACCGGCAATTCCATAAGTTTCCTTGTAGGACTCCTCATATCCTTCGGACTTGCAGATATAATACTGGAATATTATACAGGTTTTTATCTGTCAACAGGCACATTTGCAACAATGCTGCTGGGCTATCTCGTGGAAGCCATAGGTTTTGCGGGTATGATGTATCTGGTAACACAGTTTGCGAAAACACAGGGTATCATACTCGGGATTGGGATAGGGTTGTTGTTTATTCTTGGATTTATGTGGACAACCATAACTGAGGCATTATTGTTTGAACTCCATATAACATCCGCGACACCATTTCTTAAGGATCTCGTTATTCTGGATTCGGTTTCGCCCTCTTACTTCCCGGACATCATTGCCGATTACCATCTAGGATTATACAGCACATTGAGTGCCTCCAGTGTTGGAATCAATATTTACTCAGTGGTTCTGATAGGACTTGCATGGGTGTTAATTCCGTCTCTCCTGGCGCTTTATTTTGCAAAGAAGCGTGATTAAAATTTTCTAAATTTATATTTTCTGCAACAACACTAACTTTTTATAAACATTTTAGCAATAAATAATTTTATATAAGTTATTTCAATCTGGAAATAAGGATATTTATGATAACTGACGCAGATGCTATTTTGGCTTTAGCCGCTTCTATTGCCATCGCCGGTGGATTGATAGGGACGGGTATGGCGCAGCAGGGTATTGGGGCCGCTGGTATGGGTATAATAGCTGAGAAACCTGAAAAGTTTGGACAGGTACTGTTCTTCTTTGTTATACCGGAAACGCTATGGATTATAGGTTTTGTTCTGGGAATTATATTACTGCTTCATGTAATATGAAAATGGATTTTTATGTCTCTTGAAAATATATTAAATGAAATTCAAAATACTACGGAAGTGGAATTGAAGCAGATAAAAGATGATTATGCTAAAAAAATGGAAGATGTAACAACATCATGCAATGAAAAACTGGGCAGGATGAAACAGGATTATGCCGTAAAATCAGAGAATGACATTAAAAATATTATAAGGCAATCGGAGGATACTATAAAACTCCAGGCAAAAAAAATTATTGATGATAGAAAAAAGGAAATCCTAAATGCTGCAATGCAGCGATTGAAGTCTTATGTTACATCACTGAACAAATCATCAAATTATCAGGAACTTTTAAAAACTATGCTAGCTGAAACTGAAAAGGAGATCGGAAAAAATTTTACAGTGTACTGCTCAGAATCGGACCTGGAAAAATTTAAGAATATAAAAGTTTCAGAATCGGTGCATTTTGAGATTGACAAAACCATCAGATCCGGAATCGTAGCTATCAGCAGTGATGGAAAGAAGGAAGCAGATATGAGATTGAGCAGCATATTTGATGCCATTTCCTATGATATAGAGACGTACCTGTATGAGAACATTAAATAGTGGTGATTCCTATAAACACTACATATTCAGGAAGCTATGGAAGATTGAAAATACATTTTAACGATTACCTTAGTGATAGCTTTATTAAATCTTTACTAGACCTTGATATTAAGGATATCAGATTGAAACTTTATGAAAAATCATACCGGGAAGATATAGACAAATCAACCGCCCTGAGCAATGATGATATAGAGATTCTCCTGACGGCAATAAACAGGCATGTGGTGAGAAACTCTAAACTTGCACTTTTTGCAGTTCCGCCACCCATGAAATCTTTTATGAAAACATATGTATCCAAGTGGGACATAGAAACGATAAAGGCTATTATAACATCAAAGGTCATCCATCATGAAATAAAATCAGGGGATGGTTTTATAATGAGTTTCAGGGATATTCCAATGGGTATATTCGCGGGAAATCTAAATAATGATGATTTCAGGGTACTTCTTGAAAAAAATGATGTGGATTCCATAGTTAATTATCTCCTGAATTTCGGCTACAATTATCTATTAAAGGAACTGGATGAGTATAAAAAGACAGGTGACACTTCAATGCTGCTATCCTCAATGGATTTCAGGTATTACAGTGATTTAAGCGAAAGAATATTATTTTACAATGGTGATGAGGGTCTGATCATTAAGTATATAAAAAGCTTAATAGATTTGAAAAATATATTAACACTGGTAAAAGCCCTTGAATTAAAGGTTGAATATGAAAAAATAGAGGGTAGCCTCATAGAGAATGGGAATTTTTCAAAACAGGCACTTGCAGATATTTTCAGATCAGGAAACGTTGTGGAACTATTATCTGTGTTCAAATCTTTTAATATAAATGACTCAATTGACTATTATAAAGAAAACAGGAATTTGAGCCTCTTTGAAGTCGGCATGAGAAATGCGCTGTTCCAGCAGTATGTTCCTGTTATGCTGAGCGATTCTGCCTCACAATATATATTTGCATATATACTGTATGCCGAGAGGGAAAGGGATAATTTAAGAGCAATTATTATAGGCAAGTCCTATAATCTTGATAGCAATATAATAGAGAGGATGCTGATATAAATGGCCAATATTTGTATAATAGGAGAAAAAGAGCTCATTACGGGATTCAAACTTGTGGGAGTGAATGATACTTTTA
This sequence comes from Thermoplasmata archaeon, assembly GCA_021820565.1. Classification (GTDB taxonomy): domain Archaea; phylum Thermoplasmatota; class Thermoplasmata; order Thermoplasmatales; family Thermoplasmataceae; genus Ferroplasma. Next base: position 12,694 of record JAKADL010000026.1, on the reverse strand, counting down.
CAGCTGACCCTGTCAATGGAATTAAATTTCTCAGAGAATTATATAAATCAAAAAAGTACAATGTTATACTGGCCTCGCAATCGTTTCAGAAGAATTTAAAAATTGACGAAATAAATGAGTATGCCGGTTCAATGGATCCACTTGTAATATTTATTCCGATCCCGGGGATTAAAGAGGAAGAATCGGTGTATGATCTGGCAAAGAAAATTTTGGGAATTGATATTGGTGATTAAATGGAAAACAATGGCAAAATATACAGCATATCTGGTCCGGTAGTAATAGCAACAGATCTGGATGGCAAAATGTTCGATGTGGTTAGAGTCGGGAATGCCGGCCTGGTTGGAGAGGTAATCAAGATAGTAGAAAATAAATTTACAATTCAGGTATATGAAGATACAAGTGGGCTTAAACCAGGAGAACCTGTTGTATCCACAGGTAAGCCCCTCTCTGTTGAACTGGGTCCCGGGCTTTTAAAATCCATCTATGATGGAATACAGAGGCCACTTGATGTCATACAGTCGGAAACCGGTGACTTCATAGTCAGAGGTGCCAGTGCACCGCCGCTGGATGAGAAAAAAGAGTGGGAATTCAACCCTGTTTTGAAACCCGGAGATGATGTTGAAGAGGGATATATACTGGGCACAGTCAATGAAACTGATATTATTGTGCATAAAATTATGGTTCCACACGGTATCAGGGGAACAATAAAAACTATAAATCCTGGAAAATTCAAGGTCTCAGATACAGTTTGCACAATTGAAATGGACGGTAAAACCGTCGAAGTAAAAATGAAACAGACATGGCCGGTAAGGGAAGCCAGAAAGGTTTTCCTTAAATTTCCACCGGAAATCCCCCTTATTACAGGCCAGAGGGTAATAGACTCATTTTTCCCTGTTGCAAAGGGAGGTACAGTGGCGGTACCGGGTCCCTTCGGTTCTGGTAAATGTGTTTCCGGAGATACGCCATTGCTTTTAGCTGATGGCAGCATACAGACAATTGAAAAAGTCTATAAAGATGCAGCATCTCAAGGCGAAATAGAATATAGTGATGAAAACGAGACGCTTATAAAACTTAAATCACCCCTGAAAATATACTCGTTTTATGATGGAAAGGTTTCTGAAAGCAAATCAGATTATATATACAGGGGAAAAAGTGATTCTCTATTAAAAATAAAAACAAGGACTGGTAAGCAGGTTAAGGTAACTCCGGTTCATAAATTATTTAGACTTGATGAGGAAGGAAGTATAGTGGAAACGGAGGCAGAATATTTACAACCTGGAGATAATATAGTTTCAATAAGAAAATTCAAGGCAGAGGAAAAATATAAACGTATAGATATTTACTCTTTATTTGATCATGCCCGTGTGATCGGCAATGAAAATAAGGGGAAAAGCAGATCAGGCAATATTATAAGAATACCTGATAATCTCTCTGAAGATTTATCAGAATTGATAGGATTTTATGTTGCAGGTGGTTACATAAAGAGCAAAAGCACCTTTGTTATTACAAATTCAGATGAAAAGATAACTGAAAGGGCAAAATATTTGCTTGAAAGAGTTTTTAATCTCAATGGAGAAATACAGAGAGACAAATCGGATAATTTGATGGTAAACAGTGTTATACTAACGGAATTTATAGGAAAATTAATACCTGGAAAATTGCCTTCTGATAGGGATGTGCCACGAATAATAATGAAATCAAATAATAATGTTATATCAGCATTTTTGAAAGGATACTACCTGAGTAATGGCAGTTGCAATAAAGAAGGTGTAGAACTATCCTTACCAGGCAAAAACCTGTCGGTATCATTATCATACCTGTTGACAAGGCTTGGCATAATGCATTCTCGTGAGGGAGCCGGAAATGACAGGTACAGCATCATTATAAGGAATTTGAACGAACTGGAAAAATTCTATTTAAATATAGCTCGTGGAAATGAAAAATACCAGACCATAGAAAACATTGAAAAGTATATTGATTCCAAAAAAGATGCTTATACATCCATTGATATGGCTTCATCAGATATACAGAAAATAAATGATCTGGACAGGGCAAACACCGGTTACAGTAAATTAAAATCCCACCAGGTAGAGATAAACAGTCATAGCATCCAGAATGGAAGAGTGGAGATTTATTCAACAAATAGATTTGCCCAAACAATTCTTATAAATGATAAGGAAGAGGTTGATGAAGATGTTAATATGTTAAAGTATCTATCGGACTCTCTTGAATTTATTTACTTTGACAGAATTGATTCAATAGAAGAAATAACCGGTCCTTTTGATGTTTATGATGTAACCACGCCGAATTTTGGAAGTAATTTTGTAGGAGGAGATGGTGCCATACTATTGCATAATACTGTAATTCAACATCAGCTCTCAAAATGGTCCGATGCAGATATAACAGTTTATGTTGGATGCGGTGAGAGGGGCAATGAAATGACGGAAATACTTTCTACATTCCCCGAATTGCAGGACCCTAAAAGTGGTAAGCCATTAATGGAAAAAACTATTCTAATAGCAAACACATCAAATATGCCAGTTGCAGCAAGGGAGGCCAGTATTTATACAGGGGTAACCATAGCAGAGTATTACCGTGATATGGGTTATGATGTTGCACTCATGGCGGATTCCACCAGCAGATGGGCCGAAGCCTTAAGAGAAATTTCAGGCAGGCTTGAAGAAATGCCAGGTGAGGAGGGATATCCTGCCTATCTTGGAAGGAGAATATCGGAATTCTATGAAAGATCGGGCAATGCACAGATAATTCCGCAGGATAAGAGAAGCGGTTCAATCACACTGATCGGGGCAGTTTCACCACCAGGTGGAGATCTGTCAGATCCTGTTGTGCAGAATACCTTAAGGGTTACAAGGGTTTTCTGGGCCCTTGATGCTTCCCTTGCTTCCAGAAGGCACTTTCCGTCAATCAACTGGCTCAACAGTTATTCACTTTACCTGGATTCTCTTTCAGGATGGTTCAAAACCAATATAAACCCAGGATGGATGGAAACCCATTCACTGATGATGGGCATACTTCAGAAGGAATCCGAACTACAGGAAATCGTTCAGCTCGTTGGATATGATTCGCTTCCTGAAAAACAGAAAAATGTTCTGGATATTGCAAAAATGATAAGGGAGGATTTCCTTCAACAAAACGCCTTTGATGACATAGATACCTATTGTTCCATAAACAAACAGTATGAAATGCTCATGATTATTAAAACCCTGAATGAAATGCAGGAAAAAGCCATAGAAACTGGGCTGAAAGTTACCCAGACATCCACACTTCCTGTGAGAATGAAAATAGCAAGAATGAAGGAAATTAAAGAAGAGGATTTTGAAAAGTTTTACAAGGATGTTATCAAAGAAATAAATGATGAATATAACAATATAATGGAGGGTGTAGAAAGTGTCTGATATTATTTACAAATCAATCTCGCAGATTAATGGCCCGCTTCTTTTTGTGGAAAATGTTAACAATGTGTCATATAATGAAATAGTAAATGTGATACTGGATAATGGGGAGAGGGTTAAAGGGCAGGTACTTGAAACCAGGAAAGGCCTTGCTGTTGTTCAGGTATATGGATCTACAACAAGCATGAGCCCTGCCAGCACCGGTGTATCGTTTACCGGAGAAACGTTTAAACTGCCAGTATCGGATGATATGCTGGGAAGAATATTCAATGGATTCGGGGAACCCATCGACAAGGGCCCAAAAATTTATTCAAGGGAAAAGGTTGACATTACCGGAGCTGCCATAAATCCCTATTCCAGGGAGGAACCCAGCGAATTTATTGAGACTGGGATATCCACCATAGACGGTATGAATACACTGGTCATGGGACAGAAACTACCTATATTTTCAGGTGCAGGCCTATCCCATAATAGACTGGCAACCCAGATAGCCAGGCAGGCAAAAACACTATCAGGGAAAGAGAAATTCGGCGTTGTATTCGGTGCAATAGGCATTACCAGTGAAGAGGCAAATTATTTCATGAGGCAATTCGAAAATTCCGGTGCCCTTTCAGAATCGGTTATATTCCTCAATCTGGCATCAGATCCATCCATGGACAGGATAATTCTCCCCAGGATTGCCCTGACAACTGCCGAGTATATGGCATATGAAAAGGATATGAACATGCTGGTTATTCTTACAGACATGACAAATTACTGTGAGGCTCTAAGGGAAATATCATCATCAAGGGAGGAAATACCGGGAAGAAGAGGATATCCCGGTTATATGTATACAGATCTGAGCACTATCTATGAAAGAGCCGGGAAAATAAAGGGCAGAAAAGGATCTATAACACAGATACCGATACTTACCATGCCCGGCGATGATATTACAAATCCGGTCCCTGACCTTACAGGATATATAACAGAAGGGCAGATTACACTTTCAAGGGATCTTAACAGGAAGAATATATATCCAGAGGTGGATGTGCTCTCATCACTCTCAAGATTAATGAACCAGGGAATCGGTGCAGATCATACAAGAGAAGACCACAGAGGGCTGGCTGACCAGCTTTATGCATCATATGCTAAGGGAAAGGACGCAAGGGCGCTCAGTGAAATTGTAGGTGAAGAAGCATTGAGCGATTCGGATAAAAAGTATCTGCAATTTGCTGAAGATTTTGAGGGGAAATATGTAAATCAGGGAAATGTAGATAGATCTATTGAAGAAACCTTGAACCTTGGCTGGGACCTGCTTTCAGTACTTCCAAAGGAAGAAATGAAGAAAGTAAAATCAGCGCATATCCAGAAATATGGTAAATGGGGGAACTGATGGCAAATACCGTAAGATTGACCAGAATTGAATTAATTAATACGAAAAAAAGAATAAAGGTAGCTTCCAGAGGGCTTGAGCTCCTCAAAATGAAAAGGCAATCCCTGGTAATGGAGTTCTTTAAGATAAGCAATGAAATAAAGGGCCTCAAAGAAAATATCAAAAAGGATATAGAAAACGGATTGAATGCTATCAGGATGGCTGAGGTCATTGACGGCACCCTTGAAATTGAAAGAATTTCCTATATGTTCTCATCTCCGGAGATAAAAATAGGTGGAAAAAACATTATGGGGGTAAAAATCCCTGAAATGTCTGCGGAAATAGGGAAAAAGATCATGGATAGCCAGTATATGGCAACATCCGTGCCTGCATCTGTATATAATGCAATGATAATTTTTGATAAAATATTCAACGAACTTCTCGTGGTTGCACAGAAAGAGGCTTCAATGCGCAAATTACTGAATGAAATAGACAAAACAAACAGGCGATCCAATGCTATTGAAAACATCATGATACCGAGATTCAATTCAACATTGAAAATAATTCGTGAACATCTTGATGAGATGGAAAGGGATTCGTTTTCAACCCTGAAATTTGTTAAAAATCATGTGGTAGCAGGGCGAGATAAATAATATGGACAACATAGAAAAATTCAAAAAAATCAGAAAAATCATGCGAATGGTAAATATAACAATGGCAATAGTATTTATTGCTATAACAATCATGGTGATATATAAATGACTGAGATAGATGAATTAAAGGTAATCAAAGACAGGGAAGATGCCAAAAAGAAAGCAATCCAGGCTTTAAAAGATGATATGGAAAAACAGCTGGCCGAAAAAATAAAGGAATGCAATGAAAAATCAAAGAATGTTGAGAATCAGATCATAAATGATTATAATAAAGGCATCGAAGAAATCAAAGAATCGGAGAATAAAAAAATGATTGATACTCTTGATACACAGAAAGCCAGGGCACAGGTTCTGAAAATAGACCTGAAGGAACGTGAAATTGAAGAAAAGGCATATGAAATAATATTAAAATATATTAAAAAAAGTGATTAAATGTTAAAGCCAGTTAAGATGGTTAAAATCAGGATTATCGGACTCAATTCATATAAAAGTACAATAATAGATGATATGCACGACCTGAATGTAATCCAGATTGAAAATACAGATCAGGAGGTTGCAAAAATATTCAACGCGCCTATTTCAAATAGCACATATAAGATACTTGCGGATAATCTCTCCAGGTTCAGGGGATTTTTGTCAATACTCCCCGAAAAACCGGTCAAGGAACGAAAGTATTTCAATTCCAGGGATGAACTTCTTAACTGTGTATCAAAAATAACAATAGCTCCGGAGCTGTCCAAATTAAAGGATGATGAGGATAGATTTGATTCCGTTATAAAGGAATGCCGTACTATTCTGAAGCCATTGGATATAATTGCCAGTTTTAAGGAGGATTTATCCATACTCAACAATGAATATGTAGAAAGTTTTATAATACAATCAAATGCTGAAAATGATAATTTAAAGACTGATTATTCGGTTTTAACAGAACTGGGGAATGGATATTCCATAGTTACAATAAACAGGAAAAATGAGCCGGAGTTTCTTTCATTGCTTTCGTCAAAAACCTATGGCATTATGAAGGTTCCAGAATTAACTGGAAGTGTAAGTGAGAATATCAAAATCCAGAAGAAAACTATAACCGATACCGAGGCTGCGTTGAATGGTATAGAATCATCATTGAACGCTTTATCAGATAAGTATTATGAAGCTATAGCACAGATAGCCGAACAGCTCGAGATATATGTAAAAGAGGAGGAAATACTGAGTAACTTAGCCTCCTCAGAAAATGCTTTTGCAATGGAGGGCTGGATTCCTGCGTTTGAATATGAAAGGGTATCTGATATCCTGAACAAGGATTCCAATAATACGGTTATAATCAGAACTGTTGAAACAAAGGAAGATCCGCCTACAAAACTTTCCAATCCAAAACATTTCAGGATATTTGAGTTCTTCATCAGGTTTTATTCACTTCCTGAGGAATATGAATTTGATCCCACTCTCATTTTTGCCCTTGTTTTTCCTGTATTTTTCGGTTTAATGGTGGGTGATGCAGGTTACGGCCTTGTTATACTTCTGGTATCATTATTCATAATACACAGGATAGATCATCCTCCGGCAAAAAGCCACATTCCCAGGAAAATCTCGGGCTTCGTATTGATGATAATGGGTAAAAATTCATTGAAAACGCTTGCAAAGGCATTGATACCGGCATCTATCATTGCAATAATATTCGGTATAATATTCAATGAATTTTTCGGATTTACAATATACCCGGTACCGTTTCAGATTAGCCCGGCCCCGATTCCCGTTACACATATAGGTTTGCTGCTGGTTATTTCCGGTTATATAGGTCTTTCATTTGTAACCTTCGGATTTATTCTGGGCATAATAAACAACCTTTATATAAACCACAGAAAAGCAGCCGTAGCAAAGATAGGCTGGATACTCATGGCATGGGCTTTTGCCATATTAGGATTGAACCTTATACACAAGGTAAGTTTAAGCCCCACAGAATTCTCTTCACTTATAGGCTATGTTATGCTTATTATAGGATTTATAATGGTCATTGTGTTTGAAGGCACTCTTAGTCTGATGGAGATTCCATCAATTATTTCGCATGTGCTTTCATACACGAGAATTGTGGGAATATTGCTTGCATCCGTTGTTCTTGCCCTGGTAATAAACACGGTATTCAGGGCTACCCTGTCCGATCCTTTCTATTTCATTATACTGGGAGTAATTATACTTGTAGTAGGCCAGTTATTCAACCTTGTAATTGCAGTATTTGAGCCCGGTATACAGGGAGCAAGGCTTCTTTATGTTGAGTTCTTCTCAAAATTCTATTTCGGAAATGGAAAGCCATTTTCCCCTTTCGGCAGCAGCAGGCATTTTACTATTAAAAAATTCGATAAAAAATAAATTTTTTCATACTGAAAAGATTAATATTGGATTCGCGATTTATTGTTTTATGGAAACTATAAAAAATATTGAGATATATGAACTGGGTTCACCGGAAGAAAAATCATCACCATGGAGCTCTACTATATTGATATTGAAATTAACATCATCAGAGGGGAGAGTCGGTTTCGGGGAGGCACCGACGACCATGATGACATTACCAGTAAAGGAGAGTTTAAACGAGGTCGCCAGAATATTTCAGGATAAGAATTACTTCGATGTGGAAAAGAACGTGCGTAAATATTACAGGGATGCTTTTTATGTTACAAAATCCATTGAGGAAACGGCTGCATTAAGTGCTTTTGAAATAGCATCCTGGGACCTTATAGGGAAAAATCTTGGATCACCTGTGTATAATTTACTTGGAGGGGAATTCAATGATAAAATCAGGGCATATGCCAACGGATGGTATTCAGATTGTGTTTCTCCTGATGATTTTATAACAAAGGCAAAAAAACTGGTTTCTAAGGGATATACAGCTTTCAAGTTTGATCCTTTCGGTGAAAACTATGATAAAATTACCGTTGAATCAGTTAAAAAATCTGCTGCAATAGTAGGTGGTATGAGAGATGCACTGGGAGACAATATTGATTTATTGATTGAATGCCATGGAAGGTTTGCTCCGAAATACGCTGTCATGGTAGGAAAAGCCCTGGAAGAATATAATCCATTATTTATTGAAGAGCCTGTACATCCTGAACTGGAGCATTTCCTTCCAGAATTCCGTGAGAGGGTAAATATACCTGTTGCCCTTGGAGAAAGGCTATTGAATAAGGAGGATTTTGCCAGGTATATTTCCGGTGGAATGGTGGATGTAATACAGCCAGATATAACCAATTCAAAGGGCATACTGGAAGCGAAGAAAATAGCATCAATAGCAGATTCTTTCGGTATTCCAGTGGCATACCATAATGCATTCGGTCCTGTGCAGACAGCAGCTACATTGAATGTCGATTACACTATTCCGAACTTTTTGATACAGGAGAGCTTTGAGGAATCGTGGCCCGTATGGAAGAAGAACCTGTTTACCGGGTATTCTGTAGAAAATGGATATATGAAGCTTTCAGGAAAGCCCGGCCTTGGAATAGAGGTTGATGAGAAAATTTTGAGGGATAGTGTTGTATCAGGAATGGAGCCACTTGGAACAGAACCGCCATGGGTTGTTTCAGGAACATTCAAAAAATTATAATTTTATTCTTCAAAATGTTTTATTTTTCTCTCAACGGAATTTTCTACATCTGTCCTGTGGTCTATTCTTAGTATTGTTTCTATACGTGGAAACCCGAGATTCTCGAGAAACTTTTCTGCGTCCTTTACAGTGTCAAATAAGATATCGAGGTTATCACATTCTATTACAGTGGCCATGCTGTTTGGGTAGCATTTAACTGACTTGTTTTCTTCCATGTGCTTGACCACTTTCTCTATGGTATTTCCAACCGAAACTCCCTTTCCTATTGGATAAAATGTAACGTCTGCTACTATCATGATGATATATTGAAGATGTGTATAAATATCAATGGATGCTGTAACTATTTCACGGTGATTAAGTGTTATTCTATCAATAATGGTAAGACTATCAAAGCTATTTTATAACAGAAAACTGCTCTATGAGTTTATTAAAAACTAAATTCCCATAGTTGTTTCATCCTCTCTTCCTGAGCCTTTTGTGCCAACATACCTAAATCTTTTATCTCTTCTGCAATTTTTATAAGATTGAGAATAGTCTCACCATATGGCTCTCCCGGATACTTTTTAATTCTTTTAAAATCCTCTAAAACAACTTTTTTTATCTGGATTGTCGTAACTTAGGATCTTTGCATTATTAATTATCTATAGTTATCATATAATAGTTTATATTATTACACATAGCTCCATATTTAATGACTGAATTATCAAATCATATAGAATATTTGTGAAGGCATAAACCAAATTAATAATAAAATATATATGAAAAATTAATAGGTTGTCTGTAGTTCAATAAACCTATTATTTTATAAATAAACATAGATATAATTATTCAATGTAGACATAATTAAATGAATTTTGTTAAGCGAATATTGCCTATAAAAATACTAACTTTATATAATTGATTATCTGAATGGTTAAGTGGACCGGTCGGGATTTGGACCCGAGCCCTCCTGCTTGCAAAGCAGGCGATCTACCGCTGATCTACCGGCCCAGTTAATGGAAATTGAACTACAATTATTAAATGTTTCTAAACCGGCAGTAAATCGGCAGGGTGGATATATAATTTAAAAGAATATTATTACAGGGGGAGGGAGGTATATTTCCACTGGAACTTAAAAAGTGGGTATGGGTATATTGAGAAGATAATTATAATATTATATATAATATAATAATAAAATTATGTAATATATAAATGAATATAAAAGTTTATATTATTATATTATAAAGCGATACACTTATTTTTATTTATTAATATAATATATTATAATAATATATAATATTTATATAAATATAATAAATAAAAAATAATTCTTATTTTATAATTTTTGGTTTTGAAACTTCTGCATTTACAAGCTTTCCACGGATCTGGATATATACATTATTTCCAGTTTTACTATATTTTCTATCTATATAACCCAGGCCTATTCCCATATTCAAAATTGGAGATACTGTTCCACTGGTTATATTACCAACTTTTTTTTCATTTACATATATGTCAAACCCATTTCTCGGTATATTTTTATTTTCAAGTTTAAATCCTCTAAAAATATCCTTATACTCTGTTTTTTGTCTGATCAATTCCTCTTTCCCAATAAACTCATGGTCATAGTTTATGATGAATGATATTGAAGCCTCATATGGATTTTTATTTTCGTTAAAATCCTGGCCTGATAATAACATACCCTTTTCCATTCTCAGGGTATCTCTTGCCCCAAGGCCACATGGTCCACCACTATATTTTTTTATATCATTTAATACAGATTCCCACATTTCTGCAGCAATCTGGTTGGGGACTACCAGTTCAACTCCTTTTTCTCCAGTATATCCAGTACCTGATATAATTATACTATTATCATCTGTTATTACATTATATGCTTCAGACTTATGATATAAAAATTTAAAAGTTTCTGGAAATTCCATTCCAATATCAGCCAATACCTTAATAGATTCAGGCCCCTGAATAGCAATATGGCTTATTTTATCAGAATAATTTTTAATATCTACTGTATAATTTTTCTTATTTTCAACCATCCAGTTATATATCTTATCAATATTGGATGCATTAGGTATTAAAAAGAATTTATTATCAGATATTCTGTATATTATTGTATCATCGATCATATTTCCAGATTCATTAAGGAATGAAGTATACATACATTCGTTTTCCTTTAATAATGAAACCTTGGATGGAAAAATATAATCGACATAACTATCAGCATCTTTTCCGGAAATAACAATATCTCCCATATGGGAAATATCGAATACACCGACACTATTTCTTACAGACATATGCTCATTTATTATGGAACTATATTCCAGTGGCATTTCCCATCCATGAAAATCTATCATCTTTGCTCCTAATTTTTTATGCTCATCATACAATGCAGTTCTCATGGGTATACCTTTTTTTACTTCCATAGGAAATGCACCCCTCTCTCCCCTTTAAATGATGCCATATTATTCGTATTATTATATATAATTTTTTTCAAATCCCAAATATTTAAAACTGGCGTTCTCCTGAGGAAATTCACCCCTAACTTATGTTTTTCTTCCAACTCTTTACTTGATTCTCCATTCAACATGATATAACAATAAAATCCATTATTTCTATTTATGCATAAACTGAAAATATAAAATTGGGTTATTATTTCTTTACTAATTTTCTTGCTTCTTTCTCTTTTTCATTGGCAAGCCATAATGTAAGCAAACCCAGAAGGATCATAGGTACAACAAATGATATGAGTCCAGAGTCTTTCCATCCTGAATATTCTATGCCCCAGAAAAGATAAAAGATTAAACCACTAAGCAGTAAAATCATCCCGACCAATCTGTAAAAGAAGAATACATTAAGGTATTCTGAAAGTTTTTTCATTGTTTTAATGAATAAATCAACCTATAAATAGTTTCACAAATTTATTTTTACACTATCCACATAAAATGAATTACGATAAAAACATTTTAATAAAGATTAGCAATATGCCATTACCGCCGTGATAGCTCAGTTGGGAGAGCGCCAGACTGAAGATCTGGAGGTCGCTGGTTCAATCCCGGCTCACGGCATTATCCTAAAGGTTCAATGTGGTGCCAAGTAATGCATAAGAATTTTTTATTTGCTTATATACTGATGATCCTGTTTTTATAATATAAAAATAATATTATATAATTAACATATTATAAATATAAGAATATATATATATATATATATTGAGGACGTTAAATTTCCATACATAAGTTTTTTAATAATCATCTATTCTAACGAATTCTATATCTTTGTTTTTATTAATATTTTCACTCCTCTCCTTATATATAATTAAAAGATTGTTAAATAATTTATCATGTGTTCCATATCTTAAATGCAAAAGCTCATGAATTATTACCTCTCTTATAAAATCATTATTTTTGTCTAACAAATCTATATTAAACGTAAGCCTTCCTTTGGATGAACAGCTTCCCCATTTCATTTTCATCTTTCTAATCTGTATCTCATTTGGCTTTACTTCCATAATATCCGCAATTGTATCAACCATGTTAATAAACTCAATTTTATTCATTTATAGCATCCCTCAATTTATCTATTGTATCTTTTAATATTCTCGCTATTTCTTCTACATTTAAAACATGTTTGGCTATCATATTTTTTATCAATTCTCTTTTAATTATTCTTTCCTGATCAGTATTTGAATACCATG
>JAKADL010000025.1 GCA_021820565.1 Thermoplasmata archaeon | reverse complement strand
CGTAATTACCTTTCCATACTGGGCGTAGTGCTTTCTGAAATCTTCGGCCAGATCAGATCCCTCAATGGCCTTATAACCGAGGTAATTCTCAACCAGTGGAGAAACCGCAGTATTTCCACCGGGTACCGCCTCCCGCTCCAGAATGACCACACTCATGCCCGATCTTTTTATATATACCCCGGCTGAATAGCCTGCTGCGCCGGCTCCTATTATAATTACATCATAATCTGTCTCATAATCCCTTTCAGTAGAACTAACATTAAACTGCATCATTATGTATCACCACTAAAACATTGTTAAATGATATTTATAGTTTTTAAAAAATTAAAAAATAGAAAAAATTAGTATCCGCCCATTCCACCGGGCATACCGCCACCCATGCCTCCTGGCATGCCGCCGGCTCCACCTGCTGGTGCTGAGGATTTCTTACTGGCAATGACATCATCTATTCTGAGTATCATTGTAGCAACTTCCACAGCGCTTTCTATGGCATGTGTTTTAACACGGAATGTATCATAGACTCCTGCTGCCAGCATGTCACTGATTTTGTTTGCATCCATGTCAACACCGTAGTTTTTGTTTCCCTTCTCATGTTCTGATTTCAATGATATAAGTGTATTGATCGGATCCATTCCTGCATTTTCAGCCAGTGTTCTCGGTATGATTTCCAGGGCCTTTGCAAATGCCTCTATGGATAACTGCTCCCTGCCACCGACACTGTTGGAATATGATCTGAGTTTCATTGCAAGCTCGGCCTCGGTTGCGCCGCCACCTGGAAGGTATCTTCCATCTTCCTTTGTTATTGCAACAACCCTTATTGCATCATTGAGCGATCTCTCGATCTCATCCACAACGTGCTCTGTTCCGCCTCTGATAAGGATATCTACTGCCTTGGGGTTCTCGCATCCGGTGACAAATGTCATCCTGTCATCGCCGATTTTTCTTTCCTCAACGGTTTCAGCCTTACCTATAGTGTCTTCTGTTATATCGTCAAGGTCTGTTACCATCTTTGCACCTGTTGCCTTTGCGAGTTTTTCCATATCGCTCTGCTTTACCCTTCTCACAGCGTATATTCCGTATTTTGCAAGGTAGTACTGGACTGTGTCGTCTATTCCCTTCTGGCACAGTACAACATTGGCTCCGGATTTTTTTATTTTTTCTGCCATTTCCTTGAGTGTATCGCTTTCCTGGTCAAGGAAGTCCTGTATCTTTGACGGATCTGTTATCTGGACCTTCGCATCTATTTCTGTTTTCTTGATTTCCAGTGCAGAATTTATCAATGCTATCTTTGCATTTTTCACAACAGAAGGCATCTTTGAGTGAACCTTTTCCTTGTCTATTATAAGCCCACTTATGAATTTTGTATCAGCAGCGCTGCCACCGCTCTTCTTGTCAACCTTTATGTTAGCTGTATCAACTACGGTTTTCTTGCCATCTGTTTCAGATACTGCGTTTATTGCATTGACCACAAGGTCTGCAAGGAATTCTGCGCTGACTCCTGTATTTTTGCCAGATAATGCGGTTATGGCAATTTTTCTGAGCATTTTGTCGTCGCTTGCACTGATCGACATGGCTGTAAGCTGTTTTCTTGCCTCTTCTGCACCCAGATGATACCCATCTGCGATTATTGTTGAATGGACTCCCTGATCAAGCAAAGCCTCTGCCTGTTTCAGGAGTTCTCCTGCAAGGACTACAACCGTTGTTGTTCCGTCTCCCACAGCTGTGTCCTGTGATTTGGATGCTTCAACAATCATTTTGGCGGTAGGATGGTCGACATCCATTTCCTTCAGTATGGTTGCACCATCATTGGATATGATTATATCGCCAATAGAATCTACCATCATCTTATCCATGCCTTTCGGGCCCAGGGTTGTTCTCACTGCATCTGCAATGGCCTTGGCGGCTTCGATGTTGTTCTTCTGGGCATTTTTGCCCTGCTGCCTTTCTGTGCCTTCCTTTAATATTAATATTGGGGTTTGACCTGACATCATAACAATCGATTCATAAATATGTTCTTCAATATAAGTTTTTCTAAAATTAAAATATTAAAATTAAAGAGGGGAAATAATTTTAATTCCCATTACCGGAAAGGCTTTTTTTCTTTGACTCTTTTCTTACCTCTGCAGGGAGTCTCCCCAGTTTATATTCCCCGGTATCAATATATTTTATCAGTGAGGCCAGCCTGGGGTGTACCTTCCTGATCTGATCATAAAGATCAAAGGCTACCCTTCTGAGGTCTGGATGAACCTGAGGATTTGATCGGAGCTCAATAAAATATGCAAGTTCATTGAGATTTGCAGTAAATGCCACTGGATATTTATATGCGTATGGAACAACGTATTGCGCAAGCATTACTCCGTATCTTTCCTTTATTCTGCTGTAAGTATTTTCAGCTTTATTCATCAATTCAGTATATCCTTCCCTGAGTTCCGGAATTTTTGCAAGATTTTCAGGTATGTCGTATCCATAGTCGGTACTCAGAGGTTTTCTTATGATGGAGAAGAAACGGTGCCGCTGGAACTCCCTGAATGCCCCGTAATTCATAATAACCTCGAATGTGTAATTGATTGATTCAAAAGCCCGCCCGATCTTGTGCCTCCTGTTTCCCCTCATAGCTATTATTTCTTTTATCACAGATAGTTCCTGATCCGGTGTCATGGAATCGCTGCCGTACAGGCCCGTGTTCTGGTAAATTAAAAGCCGGGAAGCAACGTCTATTGCTGCGTCCTCATTCATGTAACTTATGAGTGTTATCTTCTCCTGCCTGGTCCTGTTGAAAGGGATATTATTTCCAATAGCATTTCTAGCCCGGATATAATCAACCTGTGCCTTCCCGTGTTCTGTAACCGCATCATCTATGAGCTCCGGAAGTTCAAGTTCAAGTTCATGGTAAATCAAATCAGCGTATTTCATGCTTTCAGGGGTTCCGTATGCATTGAGCCGTTCTATTAGGGAAATAAATGCCCTTCCATTGCCAGATAAACCCATATTGGTAAGGGTTGAGGCAGGTAAAAGTGATCTTATCTCATCCAGTACTGCAGACCTCAGGGAAGAACGGTAGGATTTATCCAGAAGTTCGGCGTCAGCGGATTTTAAGTCATCATAACTATAATTTTTTCCGCCTACTTCAAACATGAAGCTTGCCGGTGGATTAGCCTGTTCAAAATATTTTATCATTACAGGATACGACGTTGAATAAAAATCAAAAAGTTCAGTACACAGGTTGTTGTATTCTTCCTGCATGCCGGATATGCCTGCTTCATTTCCCGGCAAAAACAGGTAATTGCCATTTACTTTTTTATTGTATTTGACATACCTGGAAGATTTTTCAAGGTAAGATAATCCTATTCTGGGTTCCTCAATGACCTTTGACAGTACATTGGAAATATTCTGGATCCCCAGCTGTGCTGTCGTAAGCTCTGCCACGGATTCGTCACCGTAATCAAGAAATATCCTTTTGTAGAAATTGCTGGCTCTTTCAGGATTATTTTTGAACTCTCTATCGTAAACGTCACGTATATCCAGGTTCAGGGTCCTGCTGTACCGGGACATCATGGCTCCACGGTCTATCATATCGGTTTGTATGAGGAATACATCCCTGCTCCTGTTCGAAAAATCGGTCATGGTGATAGTAATTGTATAATGAATAAAAATATAGCGTTGGTGGCCTTTCATTTAGTAGCATCCTGATTTGTATAAGATTTTTATATACATAGTCTATACAGTACCATGAAATTAATAGTTCTGGGTGGATCAGGATTCGTCGGAAGCAATATTCTTAAGCAGATGGATGCAGAAGAAAAGGCATATTTTTCAAGGAATAATTCAGATGAACTGGATAGTCTCGGAATAAAATACATTAAAGGTGATATCAGAGAATATGAGGATGTCAAGAACGCCATAGAAAATTATGATGTGGTTGTACACGCTGTCGACGTCCTGGTTGAAAATGATGAAACCCATGAGGATTTATCCCTGAAGGGTATGAAAAACATAGTTCAGGCAATGGAGGAGCTCAGGGGGAACAGGAAGTTAATCTATTTTTCTGCAATAAATGCGGATAAGGGAAAAACAGATTATTTCAGGTACAAAAGGTTAGCGGAGGACAATGCCAGCATTATCAAAACATCCCTTATTATAAGGCCATCAACGATGTTCGGGCCCGGGGACAAATTCACGAAGATGCTTCTGAAAGCTGCAAAAGGAAGAGTGCCTTATCTGCCAAGAAGCGGGAACATGGCACCGGTTCACATAAATGATGTAATCACAGTAATAAAAAATTCCATGGAAAGGTCAGGCATAATAGATGTTTGCACGAAAGACAGGGTAAGTTTTGCAGATATGTTCAATATAATAAGGGCCAAGCTGGGGATGCAGCCGGTAAAAGAAGTAACACCTACCCTGTTCAGGCCCGTAATAGGTATCCTTGAGAAGAAAGGCCTTCTGACAAAGGATCAGTTATATATGTTGCAGCTGGAATATTACAAAGAAAACACATCATTATACAGGTATGTAAAAGAACCCATAACTTATAAGGATTATATAGATTCCGAGGACCTTGAAAAGTTACAGTAAAACGTTTCCCACAGCTTCATTATTTATCATATTTATCAATTTTTGCATATATTGAACCGGATATTCACTGATATGATCAGAAAAATCCGGGTCACCCTTGAGTACAACTAGATATGACAATGCAATTCTCAGATTTGAAGCCGCGAGTATGAGATATGCGGTATATTTATCCCCATTATCCATCTTCTGATCGATATCAACCCACTCCTTCGTTTCTCTTCTGAGCTCCTTTCTCGTTGCATCTGGTAAAACTGTATCACTGTCATATATATTTTCATTAAGCGTGTCAAGGATATCCAGCATCTTCCTTATTTTTTCTATATTCCTGGCCTCTGAAATAGCAAGGCCGAGGAAAGATTGTACAATTTTTACCTGTGACTCATAGAGAAAGAATTTGTGGTCAAGGGGCAATTTTTTATCTATCAATTCACAATCTTCCAGTAAATATTCATCTTCCATGGAAGTAAATTTAGCTTTCTTTAATTAAATTATTCATTGGTTTTAAACTACAAGTAGCTCCGGGCAGATTTGAACTGCCGTCTGCTGGTCCAGAGCCAGTAATGCTTGGCCACTACACCACGGAGCTATAATCAGTGATTACATTGTCATATAAAAATATTAATTAATTATCATAACATCATAATTAATGTTTTCACTGGGGAATGAGATCAGGTTGACCGTATTCGGATCATCCCACGGCCCTTATATAGGTGGAACCGTGGATGGATTGCCTGCAGGAATAAAGATTAACGGTGAGTTTATACAGAAATGGCTGGACCGTAGAAGACCCGGGCAGAGCCTGATCACCACGCAGAGAAATGAGGAAGATACTATGGATATTATTGCCGGTTGCAGAAAAGGATTTTCTGATGGATCACCGTTCACATTTCTTTTCAAAAATAAGGACTATATAGACAGGCATTATGATGACCTCAGGGATAATCCCCGGCCCGGTCACGCTGATTTGACCATGTTTTATAAATATGGTGAATACAGGAATTATGAGGGTGGCGGGTTTTTCTCTGGAAGAATGACCTTGCCCCTGGTAGCAGCCGGGGCACTGGCCATGGATATTTTGAATGGCTATGGAATAAAAATTATAACCTATATAAAATCTGCCGGCGATATCACCATGAAATCCAGTCCGCCATCGGAACCAGATGAGGTATATAGCTACAGAACAAGATTGCCGGATAAGGATCTGGACAAGTTGCTTTACGATAAGGTACTGAAAATAATAAAGGATGGGGACAGCCTGGGAAGTATTATAAGAACATCCGTGTATAATTTACCCAAGGGCCTTGGAGAGCCATTCTTTGACTCAGTTGAAAGTGAAATATCAAAAGCCATGTTCTCAATACCGGGACTGAAGGGCATAGAATTCGGTGCAGGTTTCCATCTTGGAAGCATGACCGGGTCCGAGGCAAATGATGAATTCTATACAGATGGAAAAACCATTATGACCAGAACAAACAATTCCGGTGGAATCCTCGGTGGGATTACAAACGGAATGCCCGTGGAATTCAACGTAGTAATGAAACCGGCATCGTCAATAAGAATAGCACAGAAGAGTGTTAATATTTCTACTCTGGAGCCTTCGGAGGTCAGGGTTACGGGCAGACATGACCCGTTTATATCTTTCAGGGCTGTTCCTGTTATACAGACACTAACTGCATTTGTAATGCTGGATTTAATTCTTTCAAGAAAAAAGTTATAGATGCAAAACCAGGTATCTGAATGAAATCACAGAAATCAACATCGAAATTAGCAGAACGAATCCGATTGAATACTTTGCCACCCGTATAGATCCTTTAACAGTCTGTATTAGATTGTGGAATGCATTCTCTTCACCCATTGTAACATTCACATAATCAGTATTCATGCCCACGGTGGCAGGAGAAGCAGTTTCGATTGCCTGTGATACGGTTTTATTGATCATGTCGGCCACTTCAGAGGGGTCACAGTGCATGCCGAGAGGATTTATATCAAGCTGCCCTACGTTTACAACGTGGTTATCTGTGGTATATATATCCATATTCTTCACCCGTTTGTCAACACCTGACCTTGCAAGTTTTATTATATCCCTGCTTATGTTGTTTGAATCCGTGAGAACTATCGCATTATAAGAACCGTTTATTTTTAAAACCAGAGCCTGAATCCCCATAGACGCCAGACCATTTATTTTTTTATAGTTCTGGGCATAGCCAATTACCGCAGGATAATCTGCAGGGGTATCCTTGAAATGCTCTATTAAAGGGGTTATGAGCATATCACATTCATTTAGTTCCTCGGCATCCTTTGTAAAGCTGTTCTGTGCATCAAGCAATGCGAAATTGTCTGCACCACTGTTGTGAAGTGCCTTCATTACTTTCAAACCGGATTCCAGGGAAATATCATCAAAGACCTTTCCGTATGGTATGACAGCCGAAAATGCAGAATTACCGAATTTTTGAAGTGATACATCATACCCATCCACATTGAATTTTACGAAATCCGATACTTTGTCTGTATACTTCATTTTACTTAGCGACTTGCTGACAGCATCTGCAATGCTCTTTATATCGTTCTTGCCACTGCAGTTATTGCTGTTCGTGGTTGCGGTGTGGAAAACCATAATATTATCCCTTTTCAGTTCCTCTGCCAGTTTTACCGGAAGGTTGCTTGTGCACAGATTGCCGAAAGGTCCGGGATGTACAAATGGGAATATGAGGGTAACCACATCTTTATCCCCACTTTTTATATTGGTAGTAATCACGGGCACCCGTCTTTTTCTATTATAAACATGGCCAAAAAATTTGTCACCTATCTCACCGTCATTGTCCCTGTCAAGGAAGAAATCTATGAGCTCTGAGGGTTTTGAACTGTATTTTTTTGTGAATTTTATGGTGCTCAAAGTTAAAAATACGTATGAAAATACTATATACACAATGGTCGCTACTATGAGTGGGATTATGAATTTGAACGCTATACTTGAAATATCGTAGAACGCAACTGAGGATATTATATAAGAAAATGTATAATTGGCCGAAAGCAGCATTGCCATTCCCATTTTTGCTGGATAATATATATAGAGCACTAGGAAACGAAGGAAAGCCGGAAAGGCTATGGCAAGTGCAAGAATAGAATAGTATGACATTGCTATCAGCGGTTTTAACAGTACCCCTGCCCAGAAAAATAAAGTTGCCATTCCTATTGAAATAAAATCCATGTACATTATACGGCTGAGATTGAATTTACTATTGGTGATCTTTATTGTTACTATATCTATAGCAATAAAAATAAAAAATGGAATTACCAGAATTACAAAAATATTACTGATATTTCCCAGTATGATATAATCTATAAGGAATATGACAAACAGAGGCAGTACAAAATAGTACCACTTAGGTGATTTTTTTACATACTTCGATAAACCTGCAAGTGTATTTCCCTTCTGCACTATGGTCAATTAAACCGTGAGATATAAATTATTGTGGTGGCAACGTCCTGCCAGTTGAATTAAATAAAACCGGTTTATAGTATTCATTAATTTCATTAACATCAGATTTAAAGTGCCCATTATATTTTATATGTATATTGAAATAAAATACAGATATTTCTATGTATTATTTGAAAATCCTGATTATTCTGTACTGTGCATAACCTGTTAAAACCCTGATGAATGAGGGTACAGCAATATCGGCCATATTAAGGTCCACAGATAAACCAGCCAGCCCGGTAAGTTTTTCCGGGGATGAGACAACGCATATGTTTTCAAAGCCAACTTGCTCCAGAACGCGTACTGACAATTGCTGATTGCCACGGCCCAGTAAAAATCCCTGTCCACCTATAACCGAGATAATGATTTTTACCTTCCCTGATTTGGCAAAATGAAATATCTGTTCTTCACCGGCATCACTGATCAAGAGCTGTTTATTTTTAATTATATCGAACCCGAGCATGTTTGTATGGATATCGAGAGAATTCAGTAATGTTTTGCAGGTATTCCCGGGCCCGATTATATAGTATGTTTCAGGATCCATGGTGTCCAGAAGATACTCCGCTATATCGTATGAAGAGGATACAGGATATTCAGCCTTGGATGAAAGCACCATCCCCTCTATGTTTGGTACCTTCAGAAAACCGAAAGTTCTCACCTCCAGTATACCATTTCTATATTTCTCCTCATCTATGTCATCTACTTCTGCATCAACATAATCCACCTCTTCAATGCATGCTTTATCAAAAATATCGATGGCATGCCTTATGTTCATGGCGAAAACGGAACTGTACATCTTCACCCCTGCAGGTATTCCCAGAACAGGAATATTCTGCCCGGCGTGAAGTACATCTCTGGCAGTTCCATCGCCACCGACAAAGCATATAAGGTCAACATTCCTTATAGAATGAAGAAAATTGATGGTATCTTCGCTGGTTGATGGGTAACCGGATCGATAGGAAATACGATAATTTATTCCGGCCGCATCCAGTTCCACGGAACCCATTGGCCCGGCCGGGACTGTGAATTCTATTTCACTTTTATTGATTCCTTTCAGAAATTCCATAGCCCGCTTAATTGATATGGAATCAGCAATATTTTCCAGTGATAAATTATCTGACCCTTTATTGTTCCTGATGCCACCGTAACCGGCCAGCGGATTTATAAAAAATGCAACACTCTTTGCTTTCATATTTTATACACTTTTCCCTCCTCAGGCAAAACAATATTTTTATCACGAATCGATAAAAGGGCATTATATGAATCACGTGTCATGTGGGTCGGCATGAATATTCTGGAACCACTGGCCCTGAATACCCGTATTGCATCAGATACTGTGGAATGCCCGTACCTGTTTGCCTCCTTTCCCATGCTGTCAGGATAGGTAGCTTCATGGATAAAAAGGTCGCAATTCCTTCCATTTTCTATTGCTTCTTCAGTGTAGGAGGTATCCCCGGAATAAAATACTGATTTTCCTGAACAGGAGATCCTGTATGTATATTCCTCAACAGTATGTTTGCCAGGCCTTATACTTAAATCCGGGTCGCTTCCGTTGAATGTTATACCATTCATCATGAATGCAGGGGTATGGTAGTTTCTTAAAATATTCCCCATACTTTCAACGATCTCCACTGGACCAGTTATATTTATATCCGTGCAGATTCCATGAAGTGCCCTCTGCCATATGAATTCCGGAATTCCACCGGCGTGATCAAGATGAAGATGGGTTACCAGGATGCGTTTTATTTGAGAAATATCTATTCCACTGTTTATCAAATATTCGGTTGTACCGGGGCCACAGTCCAGAAGAGTTTTACCATCAACCAGGAAAGCCGTATTTCTTTTATCAGGTTCGAGCCCTGAACCCCAGGTGCCAACCGCCAGAATGTCCATTTATGCATATTAAATTAAAATATTAAAACTTAATACGTTTCTCAGTGCACTACCAATTTCTCTATTATATCATAAAGATTTGTTGAGTTTACAGTAAAATCTGAATACTCCATGGTTCTGTAGCTGGAAGGGTTGAAAGCCACAAAATATTTTGATTTCCTTTTCATGGAGAGGTCCATGAAAGAATCCCCCACGCTGAGGGTTTCTTCGGGGAATATTCCAAATATGGACTGAATGGATTCAACATTTACATCTTTTTTTTCAGGGTCCACATTTTTCACAAATCTATGGTTATCAACATCAACCTCATTTCCAATGTAGTAATCTATACCCATTAATTCTGATATGTAACCGGCAAAAACATGTGAACCTGCCGATACAATTGCGGTTTTTACTTTTCTCTGCTTCAGGTACTCTATTGTTCGCAATACATTGGAAGACATATCGTTTAGATTTAGGTATGATTTTATTTTGGATTCAGTAAGATGTTCATAAAGTCTTTCAGGAACACCATTTCTATGCACATAATCGAATGTATATACCATATTTTCTCCATAGCTATGTTTTTTCATAGACCTATTTATTATGACGTCCCATGAATTTCTATTTTTTAAAAGTACTCCATCCATATCGAATACTACCAGTTTTATGCCTTCAAGATAATCTCTCTCATGATCGTTATATTTCTTATTTTCTTCTATCTCTATTCCTATCATTAAATATATATTTACAATTTATATTAAGTCTTATCTATATAGTTTTTAACTAAATATATATAAATAATATTTCTAGATGATTTATATTAATTTATGCAGACTCAGTACAGCATAAACAATTTATACCTTTGCACCATATGACATCCAATGTCAGATGCCGTAGTTGATAGTATTATCAATAAAATAAAAAATAAATCATTAGATAATACCGGGTGGTGCTGACGGCAATCTATTATATTATTGCATCGGCGGTTATATTAATTGCCCTGTTCATAGGTGCGCTTAAATTTCATATTTTTGATTTCAAGGGGACGGTGGCTGCACTGATAGTTGGCATAATAATTCTTGTACTTGGATCTCTATACTGGCTTATACTGATGCTCATATTTGCAATTACAGCCCAGCTGGCTACAAAATTCAGGATAAAAGAGAAGGCAATGCAGAAATTGCAGGAAGGGAAAAATGGTGAAAGGCATGCATCAAATGTTATTTATGCTGCGTTGATAGGTATAGTCATTGCCGCCATGAATGCTGCAAAACTTGATGGCTTTCCATATTTCCTTATATTCGGGGTTTCCTTTGCTTCCGTGAATGCTGATACCTTTGCATCAGAAATAGGTGTATTGGATAAAAACGTTTATATGATCACCAGCTTCAAAAAAATAACGCCGGGAATAAACGGGGGCATATCTCTGCTGGGAGAGGCAATGGCACTTCTGGGAGCGTTCATAATAGGAATTGCATATATCATACTGGATTTCCATGGCTTTGAGATAGTTCCGCTCATTGTTATTACCCTGCTGGGATTCGTGGGATGCCAGGTGGATAGCCTCCTGGGATCTCTTTTCGAAAATCGCGGTAAAATGTCAAAGGGGCAGGTAAATGCATTTTCCACACTAATTGCGGTTGCCCTTGCATTTATAATATATATCTGAATGGTTATTTATGATCATTTTTACATATATGCGTTTTATTGAACATCATGGCAAGAATCTTTATGATGCTCAAAAACAATGATAACAAGCTTAACGTGGAAGAAGTTTGTGGAAATTTCTCTTAAAGTTTCATTTAGAGTATAAATCCGGCAGTTAATTCTATGCTTCCTATAGGGGGAGGTGGAGAGTATTATAAAATTTTGGATAACATGGACCCGGATAAAATGAAGTACGCCGGCACATAAATAATCTATTTTGGTTCCACTTACAATGTTTGAAGATAGAGATATGGCCGATCTGATTTGAACCGGTAATTGGTTTTGCCCGGACCGCGAAGTTATGGATGAAGGTTTTTATGTAGTTACACTCTAAATTATAAAAATTACTTTGAACCACCTTTTAATTTCTCTTCTGCTACCAGATTTACAGTCAATCCGGCATTTTTTACCTTATCCGGCTTTGTTTTCTTCAGGTAAAGTGAATAGCCTATGGCAAACATGGAATACAGGGCTATAATAACTATCCCATCTGTAATTGGATAAACAGGTGGTACCACCGATTCATACAGAACAAATATAAAAATAACCGTGGCAATGCTTGGAAAAACATAATGTTCTATGGGATGTATGATTTTTTTAATGCCCGTATGTTTTTCCTTTAACCTGTAGAACATGGTCATAACACTGGTATTAAGCAGTATATGTGTTATAATGAGACCACCAAGTGCCAGGGTTGTCAACAGGTCGAATGAATCAGTAAGTGCTGTCACTACCACAGCAGAATCTGCATTACCATTTATAATATCCATTATTGGAATCCCAGCACCGTATGTTACAAGGAAGGTAACCCCCACTGCAAGTATGGAAGACATTGTGGCCACAAAGAGTAATGCATTTGCAGGTGTTTGATATTTTTTATGGATCTTTGAAAAGAAACTTGGCAGTATATAATCACGGCCCATTGCATAGTAAACTCTTCCACCATTTGATTGCATTGCAACTGAATCGGAAAATGCCGAATTGAATGCTACCAACGAGAACATAATGCCACCTACAGCTCCTGTATATAGTGTTGCTGTGATAACCCCTGGAATTGCACTGCTTGTAAATGATTGCATAAGGGGTATTCCCCACCCTACTATCTGTGCATATGACACCTCTGTGAGCGTTATACCTGTAATCAGAAGACCGAATACCAGGGATCTGGTAATAGCCTTGGGATGCGTTGCCTCTTCACCCAGTGGCGCTGAACCTCCATAACCTATGAAGCTTGTGAGACCGAACACCATTCCCAGACCGACACCGGCAATCGGACCGCCCTCGGCGGAAAACCATGATCTGTACTGCGGGAAGCTATAAGGGTTGAACACATTTACTGTGTTATCCGGCGCTTTAATTATAATTATAGTAGATAAAACAATCAGGAATATAATTTCAAAAAAGGCTGCTACCCGTATGTATTTCATCTGCGGCCGGATTCCTATGATTGCTATTACTATAGGAACTATAATGAAAACGAGGATAAATGGAATCCATATCCATGCAGGCATTCCCACATGTATGAAATACTGCACTACCCCTGGAAGAACAACACCTGCGACGAATACCGGTATAGCCGCTGTACTTACTATCTGATAAAAGGGATACATCAATCCCGAAAATATTGCCGGTGTTGGCCCGAAAGCCGTGGCAACATATCCATAATAACCACCGGCACTTGCATGCCTCTTGGATAGATGGTAAAGTGTGTTAACCTCGAGAAACATTGTCAGTGTAGCTATAATGAAAGACAGGGGCGTCAAAAAGAACGCAAATGCCGCGGATGCAACAACGAATGCCACCGAATCACAGGCAGGTGCCATTGCAGAAATTTCCTCTGCTATTGCCCCGAATGTCCCGACCTGCCCCCTTCTCAATGTTGCTGGAATATCTTTAGGTTTATTATCATGCATAGGAAATTAGTATTATACTAATGTATATAAATGTTTTTGATAAGGAGATTATAGTTACAGGATTATGAATAACTTGTTTACTATGATCCGCTTTGCAATTAACATACAATTGGTATAAAATCACAATGATTAAGTAATATTTCTGGTTCTGTAATTATGATTGATTCCTGGAATTCCATATGTGCCATGGCTCTTGCATTCGGAAAAATAGATGTACCGAAATCTATTGGAAATCCTATGGAATCTGGAATTTTTTTCAGATCTGTTGGAAAAATAAGGGGGCAGATCAGGGATTACCGCAGCAGCATAGATAAAGCAACCTGCGGTATACATGTAGTAGAATTTCTTGACAGGTATGAGGTCCATGTTGACATGTTTGATCCTTACAAAAAACCACTGGAACATCTGATTGTGGATAGCCCTGACACACTCATGAAAATTCCAATTTTATTGAAATTTATTAAAAAATAAAGAGTTACTAATCCCCGGTTCCTTTTCTTATTATCTCCATGGCTCTCTGGATTTCCTCAACGGATGCTTCATTTTCCAGGGTGCTGATATCTCCGGTTACCTGGTTCAGGTACACTGCCTTGATTACGCGCCTCATGATTTTTCCAGATCTTGTTTTGGGAAGGGACTCAACTATATGTATTTCCTCGGGAACCATGATGGGGCCCAGCTCGGTTCTCATTCTTTTTTTCAATGAATCTATCAATTCGCTGCTCTTTTCATAACCTTCTTTAAGTGTTACAAATGCTATGATGGTATCGCCCTTTATGGTATCTGGCTTCCCGAAGACTGCTGCCTCGGCTACTTCCCTCATGGATACCAGTCCATCCTCGATCTCTATTGTGCCTATTCTGTGGCCCGAGACCTTCAATACCTCATCACTTCTTCCCAGCAGCCAGTAATAATCATCCTCATCCTTTATGGCATAATCGCCCATGAGATATTTTCCTGGGAATTTGGAGAAATAAACCTCTTCGTATCTTTTGTCATCGTTGTTTACCGTGAGCATGAGTCCGGGCCATGGCCTGTCTATTACAATATACCCCTTTTCTCCGCTCTTTGCAGCTTTGCCGTCCTCTCTCAGTATCTCAGGCATAATGCCCGGCATGGGGAAGGTGGCAGAACCGGGCTTTAAATCCGGCATTCCCAGTTCTCTGGATGGTGCCAGGGTGAAACCACCTGTTTCAGTCTGCCAGTATGTATCTATTATGGGGCACCTGCTCTTCCCTATTTCCTCATAGAACCAGTGCCATGCAGCGGGATTTATTGGCTCTCCCACGGTGCCGAGCACCTTTAATGATGAGAGATCATGCATCAATGGATATTTCTCGCCATATTTCATTAAAAGCCGGATTGCCGTCGGTGATGTATATAGCATATTCACGCCATAACGCTCAACAATGTCCCACATCCTGTCTGGCTTCGGGTAATCTATTGCTCCCTCATACATTATGGATGTTACACCGAGAAGCAGCGGTGCGAATACTATATAGCTATGCCCGGTTATCCAGCCTATATCAGCTGCACACCACCATCTGTCCTCCTCTCCCGGATTGAATGCCCATTTCATGGTATTGGCTATCCATACCGGATATCCACCGTTGCCATGTACTATTCCCTTGGGCCTTCCAGTTGTTCCGGATGTGTATAATATGAAGAGAGGATCATTAGAGTCAAGTTCCACAGGCTTCACATAGGAATCTTCTATTATATCATCATAATAGTAATCACGTCCGGATTCCATTTTAATATCTTCCTTTGTATTTTTGACAACTATAACATTATCGACGCCCCTGCTCAAATCTATTGCCGCATCAACTATTTTCTTCAGGTGGACTATTTTTCCCTTCCTGAAGCCACCGTCTGCGGTAATGATGGTTCTCGACCCTGAATCGTCTATTCTCTGTGCCAGTGCCTCCTCACCGAATCCGGAGAATACAACATTGAATACTGCCCCTATTCTGGTGCATGCAAGCATGGCTATGGGTGCCTCCAGAATCATGGGAAGATATATTGTGACACCGTCACCTTTCTTCACCCCGAGGTTTAAAAGTGCCTTTGCAAGTGCATTTACCCGTCTGTAAAGCCCGAAATATGTGATTACCTTCTCTTCCCCGGTTT
>JAKADL010000150.1 GCA_021820565.1 Thermoplasmata archaeon | reverse complement strand
GGGGCCAATTGCCTGTCTGTTTCATCCATATAACGTATATTGATACTTTTTATTTCCTCACATCTGTACATAAATTGATAAAAGCTCATGCGTTAATTAATTTTATTGTATGGTAGTTAGTCTGGAAAAATATTGACATCATGATTTCTCATTAATCATTGATATTATGGAAATGACATCCCTGTATACCTCTTCAATGTTCCTGGACCTTTCCTCGAGAATATGTATTCTTCCGGCCGGAAGTCTTTCCAGGGCTTCATAATAGATAATGCCAGCTCTCTGGGCATCAAGGTTCTCATCAATTTTGTTTCCTGTGTAACCACGCATTTCCATTCTTTTCCTCAATATTTCTTCATTATCAACGAGTATGATTACATGACTGCAGTTAAGCAGATGTGAATAATGTGCTTCCACAACAGCCGATTTTATTTCTACCCTGGATAGAATATCAACATCCACAGTATCGCCTTCCAGTGCACCGGAGTTCTCTGCAAGTCTGTTCAAGCCTTCGCAGGATATGCCCGCTTCATTCAGCATTCTGCATATTGTAGTCTTACCAGTTCCCGGAATGCCCGTTATGCATATCAAATCAGATAGCCCCGCTATGATTCCCGGATCCATAAAAATAATCACTTAATTTAACAGGCATGGAAAGATGTCTTCTGGCTATGACGGGAACCTCATAAAATCCCTCATTTATCTGGCGATTTATTTCTATGTATACCGGATTCTTATATCTTCTATGGCAGGAAGGACATCTAAAATCCATTGCTCCCTTGGACTTTGTTTTTATATTGCATACAGGGCACACAGGATTTTCTTTCTCATAAAACGGCGCCTTCTTAATAATTCTGAGTTTTTCCAGTTTTACGGTACCGCTCATATATGAACCATAAGCTGTAACAATATCCCCCGGTACCAGTGCAAGCAAAATTTTTCGAAATTCCTTTGTGGGCTCAAACGCAGCTAGCTTTATATCCCTGTTCTTATAATTCAGGGTTGCGAATGAATGGCCCCCCTCTATGGTGTAAGGTTGCCCGGAAATTACACCTGTTATTGCATATGAACCCATATCGGACAGGTAGTCCGGTTCATGAATGATATGGTCATCGGTTCCCTGGTTTGTTTTATATATAATATAACCTTCATCGTCGATGTTATGGTAGTTCTTTATTTCCTCATAAATATCCATCAGATCGTTGCGGGCTACTCCACGTATTCCCAATATTACCGGGGTTTTTGGCGTGGGGAAGATTGCCGGGTACTTATTCTGCAAATCTATATTGTTGAATGTTGAATTATATTTTTCCGGTACTTTACTTATTTCCATTTTTTCGTCATGTTCAATACTGGTGTAATGTGGATACCTGTAATCAAGTAATTCATAGGTATACCGTAAACCGGGCCATGCCAGTGATGCTGCTGACCCTATTATACCGTGCCCTGTTTTGAATTTTCTATACATGGCCCTGCCGTTCAGGTAATTTTCCATAAACTGCAGGCTTATATCTTCCTGAAGGGCAATTGAATAGAGGTCCTCATGAAATTTATTCTGTGATATAACTATGCCCGGATTGGTCTTATCGTTATCCCTTACATAGAATTCATCTACAATGGATGAAATATAATCCATCAATTCATTTCTATCGGGTTCTTCAGCGATTTCATCATATGAATAGAGATATCCGCCGGATACCTTTCCTATTACGGTTTTTTTTCCCTTTCCACGTCCAAGTTCTATGTTGAGTGCACCATTTCCACGGGTTTTATACCCTATATTTGGATTCAATCTTACCAGAGCAGGTTCACCGATAACATCATATCTATTTTCACTGATAATTTTATAAATGAGATATGTCGTACACATTCTATCCTGGCTATCCGTATCATCTATTGCCACAAACATTATTTCCCGTACCTCCTTTTTCTTGACTGGTATGAATAAATCGCTCTTAAAAAATCCAGTTTTTTCAGATCAGGCCAGTTAACATCAGAAAAATATAGCTCAGAATATGCAGATTGCCATAACAGGAAGTTTGATATTCTCTCCTCCCCGCTGGTCCTCAGTATAAGGTCAGGATCCGTAAGTGTATTGTCGTAAAGATAATTTCTGAATAGCTCTTCATTAATGTCATCAAGCTTCACTATTCCGTTCATCACATCGGATGCAATATTTTTGACTGCATTAATTATCTCCTGTCTTCCGCCGTATCCTATGGCAAGATTGAACCTGAATTTTTTAAAATTTTCCGTAGATTTTTCAACCTCATTTATTGTATTTATAAGATATTCAGGCAATCCATGAAAATCTCCTATAACCTTGACTTTAATTTCATTTTTGTATATTCTATCATCTTTCAATAGGTCACGTAAAGAATCATTTATGAGATTAAATAAAAATTTTACCTCATCTGTTTCTCTTTTGAAATTTTCTGTGGAAAAGCCATATACTGTGACAATTTTAATTCCAACTTCCATTGCCCAGTCAAGCACCTCCTCAAGTTTATCCTTGCCTTTAACATGCCCCTCGTTCGGGGATATGCCAATCTGCCGAGCATATCTTCTATTACCGTCAGTTATAATTCCAAGATGGTGGGGAACTTCACTTTTTCGGATTTCTTCCATCAAAGCCTGTTCGTATACCCCGGAGGCGATGTTACCGATCTTATTGGCAATGCTCATTTTACTGAATGTATATACATTATTTATTTATAAATCAATCTATAAGAGGCATCAATAGTCTACCAATGTAATATTATACTCCCCTATTTTTCAGCTCGATGGAGTACATATTCTGATATTTAGAAAATCCATGCACTATCCTTTTGTAAACAATTTCAAGATCTAATTCCTTGAATTTTTCCATTCTCGATTCCAGTGTATCAAGATCACATATTTCATAATAATTGACGATACCTCCGGCGGAAGTTGCCTGTATTGCCGCTGGAAGGAATTTGATGGAGTCATGGGGTAAATTCATTATAA
>JAKADL010000149.1:2525-3030 GCA_021820565.1 Thermoplasmata archaeon | reverse complement strand
CAGAATTTTTACCGATATGCCTATTTTTATCATTTTCTGTACAACTCTCATTTCAGCCGGATAACCATCAAACACTTTGTTTATGTAGTCCCACATAGAGGTATAATGTAAATGTAGTATTTAATAATTTAATATAATCTATTAATAAAAATGATAAATTATTTTTTTTATTCCATCATTGGGACGAGTATTTTTTAACTAAATTTATAAATTCCTCATGATTCTCAGGTTTGTGGACATTCAGATCTGCGTTTTTCATAGTGTTAATTACGAATTCCAGAGGGAATTGCATGGGTAAATGTGATACCACAAATTTTGCCGCTTCTTCGGGTTTTTCCTTTAACAGTTTAATACCAAGGTTATATGCATCAACGAAATCTTTTTCATTGCTATATACCGTTGCGCCACAGCTCCCAGGAATAACTAAATTGTTTTTCTTAAAGTGCTCTTCAATGCTTATTCCAGCATTATCCATTGCAGGTACCACTACTGTATCAACCTTGTT
>JAKADL010000149.1:0-2515 GCA_021820565.1 Thermoplasmata archaeon | reverse complement strand
GTTTGAATTCAGTGCGGCCATGAGGTCACTCATACTGTCAAAATACTGTATTTCCACATCTTTATGTGTTTCACTGACAAGTGCACGGAACAGAATATCTGAGGCCCCGCCCTTTCTTGTCATTCCTATCTTATATCCGAGATTAGGTGTAACCCTTGAAAGGTTTTCTATTGTTACATAGTCTATGGGCAACCCACTCTTCACAAGGGACACGGTGGAATCCAGAACAATGTCTGGCTTCTGTTCTCCAATGTCAGAGGATTTTTTAAACTCTATATCTATGTCCTTTCTTTCCATCATTGCCGCTACCAGTGGGTAGCAAACTGGTCCAGGTGCTGCTATAACTTTCATAGACCATTATGGCAAACTAATTTATTAAAGTAATGTGAACATAAGCATTATGTATGAAATAAATATTATAGAAAATTGTTTTCATATTTTCTTTATCATAATTATTTTTGTAATGTAATAATATATATGAAAAATGTAAAAATGAATAGAAAATGATATATTTAAAGTTGAAATTAGGTTTTTTAAGATTTAAATGAAAAGATATTTATTACTGGAGGACGGGACCACCTATGAGGGCAATGGTTATGGCTATGAAGGGGACGCAAACGGGGAAATAGTTTTCACAACTTCAATGTCCGGATACCTAGAAACTATTACAGATCCATCATATGCCGGTGAAATACTAATTTTTGCCTTTCCTGAAATTGCCAACTATCCATTAAGCATGGAGCATATGGAATCTGAAAGGATCCAGGTTGCCGGGCTTATCACAAAGGATGCACATAGTATTCTTTCCGGTGGCGATTCAGGGGTTGGGTTCAATGATTTTTTGAAGGCAAACAGAGTTCCGGCAATTGATGGAATAGACACAAGATCACTGGTTGAGAAAATCAGAAAAGCTGGAGCAATTAAGGGTTATATAAGGAATATAAATGAATTGCCGGATAAATTTGAAGATACAATGAAACTCGACCTTGTATCACAGGTATCAAGGAAAAAATACCAGTATTATGATTCAGGCCACAAAAAAGAGATACTGTTTGTGGATGTGGGAACAAAGAATAGCCTCATAAAAAGATTGAGCGAAACTGCTTCACTGCATATAGTTCCCTACAACTATGATTTTTTCAGCATAAAGTTCCACTATGACGCAATTTTTATACCCAACGGGCCAGGAGACCCCGCACATGAGTCGCTGAAACCCTTAAGGGAATTTATCAGGGAAAAAAGCAATGAGATGCCTGTAATGGGTGTATGCCTTGGAAATCAGCTTATTGCACTATCCATGGGAGGAAAAACTGAAAAAATGAAGTACGGCCACCGGGGGATAAACCATGCAGTGCTTATAGGAAACAGGGTATACATTACCTCACACAACCATGGCTATGCAATCAATGAAGATTCCATGAAAAATACTGAAATGGAGATCTACGGAAGGGACATTAATGACGGCACAGTGGAGATGATAAGGCACAGGGAATTGCCCATATTTTCAGTGCAGTTCCATCCAGAGGCATATCCTGGACCATACGACAGTACATGGTTCTTCAATGATGTGAAAAAAACACTTGGTGAATAAAAATGATTACAGATATAAAATGCACACTGGTTATTGGGTCCGGACCCATAGTTATAGGGCAGGCAGCGGAATTTGATTATTCTGGATCTCAGGCATGCCTTGCATTGAAGGAGGAGGGAATAAGGACTGTATTGCTTAACTCTAATCCTGCAACTATTCAGACTGACCGTGAAATAGCTGACAGGATTTACATTGAGCCCGTAGACCCTGAAAGCGTCATAGAAATAATAAGAAGGGAAAAAATAGATTCCATACTACCATCCACCGGTGGGCAGGTGGGGCTTAACCTGGTCATACTGTTAGACAAACTGGGAATTCTCTCATCATATGGAATAAAAGTGCTTGGTACACCCGTTCCTTCCATAGAAGTGGCCGAGGACAGAAAAAAATTCTTTAACCTGATGAAGAAAATAGGCGAACCCATAATAGAATCATATACACTGACCAATTCCGATTACAAAAAGCTAGTGCCTGAGATAAAAGAATATCCACTTATATTGCGTACAGGATTTTCACTTGGAGGATCAGGAGGAGTCATAATAAAAAATCAGAAGGAACTTTTTGATTACTGCAATGATTATTTTTCAGTACGCAATGATACTGTAGAACTGGATGAATCCTTACTGGGCTTAAAGGAAATAGAATATGAGATGATGCGTGACAACAATGGAAACTGCATTTCCATATGTAACATGGAAAATCTTGATCCCATGGGAGTGCATACAGGTGAAAGCATAGTCACAACGCCTTCACTTACACTTAGCAACGACGATTACCAGAAATTAAGGACATCTGCCATTCATATTGTTAATGAGATAGGTGTTGTTGGATCGTGCAACATACAGTTTGCCCTGGACCAGGAAAAAGATGAATATTATGTTGTTGAGGTAAATCCCCGAACATCACGTTCCTCAGCCCTGGCAT
>JAKADL010000148.1 GCA_021820565.1 Thermoplasmata archaeon | reverse complement strand
AATTGTTAAAATGATCCTCCCCGTATGTTATTAGAGACTGGCTATAAGCAAAATCTCCAGAATTATAATAGGACACAGTATGATTGGCCAGTATTAACTGAGTCGGTGCGGCCGCCACTATAAAGATCGAGATAATGGTTAAAACATATTTCTTCTTGCTCAACCAGGTCTTTTTATACAGACCGGATTTAGATATTATATTCAGATTTTTCAAAACGATTATCATTAACATAGTGTAGGAATAAAGCACTATTCTGCCCGTAATAGTCAAATCTACCGGTATAAAAGCCAGACCTGCCAGGCTGCATATTAATGCGATGGAAAACGTATCAAGAGGCTCTATTTTTCTTAATGTTATTGTTGCATATAGTTCCAGCAAGGCAACAAATACGACGGGCATCATAAACGGGACTGCCTGGAATATCACTGTTTTCGTCACAACCAGATTGAATATGCCTGCCCCAGAAGAAGTCTGGACCGTTAGCGCGCTGATTACAAACCTGATTTTTGGGAGCCACCAGTATAATCCTGCCGCCCCTCCTGCAGCCAGTATACAGAAAGATGATATCGCTGGTTTCAAATTCCTTTTTATAACGTCAAATATAAGAACGCCAATTATGCATAATTCGGAGAAAAAGTAGGTCAGATCATGTGTGAATGCTATCAATGCAATAAGAATCATTGAATAAAACGTCCAAGATATTCCTGAGCCTCTTCGTTCCAATGCAATCAGGAGAAGGACAAGGAAGAACGTGGATATGATATCTGGATAACCTCCCCACGAAAGTGCGTAGATCGATACATCAAAAAATATTAACATGAAGGCTGAAAATATGCTTTCAACTGGATTCTGGTATTTCTTAAGATATAGAAAAAGTACCACTGACTGCATAGCACTTGTAAATATTGTCAGGTACAGGAGTTCATTTAGCCACAGGTTGCCATTTACAGGTATGAGGAAAGACAGAGCCTGATTCAAATAATATATGAAAAGAAAAATTGCTGGTGGATAAATGTAAAGGCTACCAGGATAGTAAACCTCATTTAGATCCGGAACCAGCCCTTTATTCAGATAGATTTCCCTTTCAAATGTCGCGAATTCACCGGCGTCGCCAGTTGGAACTTTAGTTCCATAGAAAATAGCTGCTCTGATGATTAAAGCTATAATAAAAATAGATACTGGAACGATTACGTTTCTAAATTTTACCATGAAGACAATAATGTTTTGGAAAGTTTTTCTGTTATTACTTCCCAGTCATATCTTCTGGAGAATTCCTTTGCATTCATGCTGAGGCGTTTCCATGCCGCTTCATCAGTATATAGTGTTTTGATCTTATTAAGCATTTCATCAAAACCGCTTGCTACCAGGCCATTTTCGCCGTCTCTTATAATTTCATTTGCAGCCATATTGTATGGTCCTCCTATTGTAGTAACAGGAACCGAAGCCGCCATCGCCTCAAGCGAAGCAATAGAAAACCCCTCCCGATAGCTCGGCATAACAAAGATCCAGGACTTTGCCAAATGATCTATCATTTCTTCCCGCCCTAGATTCCCAAGAAAATTAATATTGTTTGCATCCCTGGCAAGACTCTGTACCTGGTTTTCAAGGCTACCGCTTCCTATGACTTCTAAATTGAATTCGGGAATGTTTTTCACCTTCTTTATGAGCTGGTCTACCCTCTTATGTGGTTCCAGGCGTCCAATATAAATCAACTTACCCCATTCCCTGCCACACTTTTTTTGATAGTCGTAAGAATTTATACCGTTTTCAACCACTGAAACATTCGATATATTGTAGTTGTTCCTGACCATAGACGCAACACTATTTGATACTGCAATGTTATTCGTAAAACTTTTAGCGACCTTATTTTCCCAACCTGCCGCTATTCTCCAGAGCAGGCCTCTTTGATTATAATATCTGCCAAGAACCTCATGCCATGTGAAGAACTTTGTCTTTTTATATGGTAATGCGTCTGCTCCCTTAATGGCTGGCAAAAGGGGAAACTCGTCAAATAGAAACATGTCCTCCTGGGAATTATGCTTCAACCTGTTTTTAATTCTATAGCTGAATTCTCTAACTCCCATATATTTCCTTGATCCGCTTTTAAAATACTGGGATTCGTTCAAATCTGTGATGTATTCCATGTCGAGACCCGGCACATCAACCTTTTCTGGAAAAGGATTTGTAAGTACTTTTACGGAAAAACCCTTCCTGGATAATCTAGTCAGTGTTTCAAACGCCCTGATCTCTGCGCCGCCCTGATGTGGGTAAAAGGATTCATTAATCGAAACTACGCTGGGAAGATCCATTTTATTAAGTCCACCAATAAGGGGGTAATCGTTTTCTCTTATAAGACATATATTGTTTCTCCATTCTACGGGATAAAAGTTAAATCATAGCTTATGCATTACGCCACGTTGGAAGATAACCACAGACCCACATGGGACGAGTACTTCATGAGAATGGCATTTCTCGCTGCATCCAGGGCAAACTGTATCAGGCGGAAAGTTGGTGCGATAATTGTCAAGGATCGCAACATAATTGCCACTGGTTACAATGGGCCACCATCTGGACTGGCAAATTGCAGCGACGTAGGCTGTATCCGGGATGACATGAATGTGAAGTCCGGTGAAAGACATGAACTATGCCGTGGCCTACATGCTGAGCAGAATGCAATAATTCAGGCTGCAGTGCATGGGTCAAGCATAAAGGATTCAAAGATATATGTAACAACGCATCCATGCGTAGTATGCGCTAAGATGATAATAAACGCAAAAATAGATGAGATTATATTTGCCGATGGTTATCCCGACGAGCTATCTGAGTTGATGTTTCTTGAATCCAATATTGTGAGAAGGCAATTTTCTCTCAAGCCCGCTGAGGTCAAGATCATGCTGGGTGAATATTCTGGGCTGGAAGGGGAGGACTGAATGACTATTGTTGGACTTGTAATTACATATATTACAAATTTCATTGAGAATGTGCAGTACCCGGGTATATTTGCTCTAATGGTTCTTGAGGGTCTTCTTTTGCCAATACCATCAGAGGTCGTAATGGCATTTTCAGG
>JAKADL010000147.1 GCA_021820565.1 Thermoplasmata archaeon | reverse complement strand
TGGATATATGATAAACATCCGGTCCATTGTAATACGTCAGATCTCTGCGTTTTGTAAAATCTATAAACTGGTCAGGTATGACTATATCACCTGGATGGTATTCCTCATTCAGGGAGCCAACAGCATTCAGTCCCAGAATTCGCTCAACACCTAGTTTATGCATTGCATATATGTTTGCCTTATAATTGACCATATGTGGAGGAAATGTATGTTTTTTCCCGTGTCTGGGCAAAAATGCAACCTCAATACCATTAATTTCTCCGATTTCAACCGGGGCGGATGGTTTTCCATATGGTGTATCGACATCAACTGTTTTCCTGGTTTCCATTATACTGTAAAGGCCACTGCCTCCAATTATTCCTATGTATGTCATTGTTTATCCCATTAGTTATATGCTACTATATCTCACAATAATATTTATTCATTTCTAAATATTTTATCATCCTGCCTTAAAAGAAATTTGTTAATGCCCGAACCGTACTGGGCTGCTGTTTTGTTCCTGCCATATATTTCCTCGGGCATATTGATTTTTCTTGCTATTTCACGGAGAATTATCTTATTCCTTGTTTCCTCTATATTATCATCCCTGGTTATATTATGCCTCATTCTGAGGATTCCAGGCGATAAATATGGTGTTATGAGTTCCTTGCCGTAATATTCTGCCATTTTCTTCTCCCGTGGCAGCGTCACATTGAAAAGCCTGTTTATATATGTATCGTTTTTGAGCCGGGGATTGTCAATAAATCTATGATAACCGTAAAATATTTCATCTGCGCCCTGGCCTGTCACAACAAATTTTTCTGGTATGAAATCCATGAGTATAAAAAGTACAAGTTCATAGCCGAGCTCCATTCTTGTTATTTTCGGGTCTATTTCCTTTAACTGTGATATATAACTCTGTATATCCAGGTCATCCAGTATTATTTTCTTTACATGAATATTCATGATTATTGCTGCCTCATCGGCATTTTCTATGTCTCTTGAATCTGAAAACCCAAGTGTGTATGGTATATATTTATAACCTGAAAGTCCGAGAAGAAGAGAGCTATCAAGGCCACCTGAGTATGCTATCGCACATGGAAGGTTTACAGTTTTCTCAACTGCTGCCCTCAGCTCTTCATAAACATCTTCAACTATGTTCTGCATATATTTTATTATTTCTTATGGTTATTTAAACTTAAGGTTACAGCAACAATTGACTGGAATAAAAAGATCCGGATCAAAAGTAATTCTATTCCAGACTAAAATTGCAATGTTATTTATAAATCTGAAAAATAACCGTTTATGTTCGGAATAAAAAAAAGTGATGAGGAGTACTATAATCTGTCAATGCAGAGCTTTGAATCCGGAGAGTATGAAAAATCACTGGAATATATAAATATTGCAATCAGCATAAAACCTCTAAATGGAGATTACCTGTTTCATAAAATTAAGGTACTTGTGGAGATGGAGAAGTATGAAGAGGCTTTAAAGGTACTGGACACGATGGAAAATATGTACAGAAATGATCCGGAAATTTATTCATATAAAAGTCTCTGCTATTATTCAATAGAGGATTATCAGAATAGTATAAAATATGCTGATCTATCCATAGCTATCGACCATAACAACGGTACAGCCTATTATATAAAGGCAATTTCACTGAAAAAACTTCGACGATTTAATGAGGCAGAGAAACTTCTGGAAACGTGTTTAAAGCTGGACATAACAGATTCAGATGCCCATTCAGAACTTGCCAGGATATACCTAGATGTGGGCCAGGAGAAAAAAGCTCTATCTGAAGCAAAGTTGGCTATTAAGTATGATAAAGAAAATGAGGATGCATATGATACTCTCCTTTCTATTTTTGAATTCGATGATGAACCGGAGAATTATATAGAAACCGTCATACAGGCGGTAGCAAATACTGGAGAATTAAAATACATGCATAAATTGAATGATTTTTTAAAGGAGTGGGGATTACAGAAAACCGGAGAGGAGATGTATAATAGTTACATTGAGCTCAATCCGGATGTCCCATTTTTTTACGATTTGCTTGCAGACATTTTGATTTCGGAGGGTAGAAAAGATGAAGCATACAGCACTTACAGGAAAATACTTAAAAATGGGGATATTTTCACTTATAAATTATGGTTCGATTTTCTCATGGAAAATGGTGAATATGAGGACGCAGTTGAAGAAATAAAAAGATTTGGCATGGAAGATGAGGAAATACTTATATCGCTGTATTTTGCATACGACGGCCTGGAAGACTATGAAAACGCACTCAAAAATGCAGAAAAAATATTGAATGTATATAAAAATGAAGCTGGGAAGTTCATATGTGCCGTACAGTTGAATAATATGAAAAAGAGTGATGAGGCACTGAAATACCTTGATTCGTATAAATCAGCAGATGATTTTGAAAAAACTTATGAATATTTCAGATCATATTTATATAAAAAAGATTATGAAAAGGCTATGGGATATATGATGGTATTGCTCGATTTAGCCGATGAAGAAGGTATAGTATCTGTATTCTGCGAACTTGTTGATAATTCAGATAGCGACCTTGTTTATAAATTCCTTAATTTTGATCATAGGAAAGATTTTAATCAAATATTTTCACTCCTGAAATCGATTGCAAAGGGCGTGTATACAAATTATGAAGATGCCTCGAAAGAACTGAAAGATAGTGAATATTTTGATTGTGAAGACCTGGATTTGCTGAAGGAAGATTTCAATGGGAAGGCAAAGGATTTTATTGAAAAATATATGGATTCTGAATGCTATGACGAATATAAAGAAGAGTAATAATTTAATTTATACGGGAATATAACCGGTTTCAATCAGGAGTGTACCGCTTCAATTTCCCCATGAAAATAAAGGTCTG
Organism: Thermoplasmata archaeon; assembly: GCA_021820565.1. GTDB lineage: Archaea > Thermoplasmatota > Thermoplasmata > Thermoplasmatales > Thermoplasmataceae > Ferroplasma. The sequence continues at coordinate 208 of JAKADL010000147.1, read as the reverse complement.
GAATTAATTATTATATTGTTTGGTCATTGATTGTCATGATTCCGGGCATTATAGTTAATGATCTATCCAGACGGTTTTAACGTTTGTAAATTCTCTCAATCCAAATCTGGACAGTTCACGTCCTAAACCACTCTGTTTGATTCCTCCGAATGGCACCCTGGGATCTGAACCGACAACCTTGTTCACAAATACCATTCCCGCCTCGATT
>JAKADL010000146.1 GCA_021820565.1 Thermoplasmata archaeon | reverse complement strand
CTGAGATCAGCATTAGATATGAAATTAAGAGGAAGGAGTTCAAAACAATCTTCACTGTTAAATCTGTTTCGGGATCAATTCCGGTGGAAATTGGCTTTCATCCATATTTCAGGGTTACAGGAAAGTATTCCATAGATTACAGTGGAAACGCCATGGAGCTGGAGTATAAGGATGAATACTTCCCCGATGGCAGGTATCGTCCTGTTGATCTGAGAAAGGCTGATTTAAGAACATCCAAATTTGACAATGCGTACCTGATCGACTCTGACATTTCCATCAAGGATGAAAACCATGAAATTTTAATCAGACGAGAAAATATGCCTTATACTGTAATTTACAACGGCGAATATGCGGGAAATGATGCCGTTGCAGTGGAACCCATGACAGGTGCTCCGGATGTTTACCACAACGGCATGGGGCTGATAACACTGGAAGAGGAAGAAACATTCATGTGCTCATATTCTGTCTCATTGCTGGAACAATTTATATAAATTTTGAGCCACTGCATATATTTATTATTAATAATCGCATTATTTTTTTGATTAACATGAAAACAATAGATTTGTCCGGAAAAGTTGCCATCGTGACAGGAGCCAGTGGTGGTATAGGAAAAGCAGTTGCACTTGCGCTTGCCTCCGCCGGTGCATCGGTGGCGGTTCACTACGGGCATAATAAAGCGGCAGCAGATGCAACTGTAAAGGAAATACAGGCAATGAAAGCCAGGGCTGTAGCGATTAGCGCCGATATGACCAAAACCGATGAGGTGGAAAAGCTATTTTCTACTGTTGATTCTTCACTGGGTACTGTGGATATACTGGTAAATTCAGCGGGTATAGATGGGCCCAGGCAAATGCTGGGAGATGATTCCATTGATGACTGGCAGAAGGTAATTTCAGTAAACCTGTTCGGACCATATTACTGTTCCAGGATGGCAGTACAGCGTATGATTAAGAAGCACAGCGGAGTGATCATAAATATCACATCGGATCATGTAAAGATTCCCTGGGCCGGATACACTGCATACTGCAGCGCCAAGGCAGGGCTTGACATGCTTACCAAGACACTGGCACAGGAAACGGCCGACAAAGGCATAAGGGTAATATCCATAGCACCGGGAGCAATCAAAACTGCGATAAATAAATCAGTCTGGGAAGACCCGGAAATGCTGAAAGATTTGGATAATAAAATAGCCATGGGAGTACCAGGGGATGGACAGGATGTGGCTAATGCTGTATTATTTGCTGCGAGCAGCATGGCATCCTATATGACCGGAACAACCCTGGTAGTTGATGGTGGAATGCTCATATACCCTGATTTCAGGCACGGGGGATAAACCATACAATTATTGATTGAAAATTATAAAATAATTACAAATAAATTTTAAAAAAATTTGTTAATAAAATAAGTTATTTTTGTCCAGCCTTGGTAGAATCCTGTGCAGGCATTGCATCTTTTACATTCAGCAGTGTATTGTTTTCAAACATTGCATTGACTTCCTCTACGGATCTTCCCTTTGTTTCGGGCATAATCAGGTAGAATATTATTACAGCTATTGCGGAAAGTATTCCGAATATTGCCATTGTGTATCCCAATCCGATTGTATCATCCATAACAGGAAACAGTTCAATGATTGCGAAATTTGATATCCAGTCCACCACTGCGATCAGGGATGCAAACAATCCCCTGTACTGTGTGGGAAAATACTCTCCCTGGAGCAACCATCCGGTACCTCCCACAGCAAACGCGAAGAATATGATAAAGCCAGCAAATCCTATCAGAAGACCGACTGCTATATGGTCAAGGAACAGGGCCGTTCCGATGAAATCAAAGAGTGCCATTCCACCGTATCCGATAAGCGCCAGATGCCTCCTTCCGTATGAATCTATAAGCCTGAAACCTATAAGTGTTGCAAGCACATTGATGATAGCCAGTATGGATGAGGCTTCAATTCCGAATACTGCATTGGAAAGATAAGAACTGCCTGTGGACCCAAATATATGAAGATCAGCTATTACTGTTGGACCATAATAAAACGGTACATTTATACCGGTTATCTGCTGGAACATCATGAATAATCCAACTATTACAAATGCTCTTTTGATTCCTGGTGTTGCCTTCATCTTCGTTTCTAATCTGGCAAGTACGCCATGTGTTTCTTTCAGCTGGCTGTCCGATGCTGTTATATCGAATCTTTTCAGTGATGCTTTTGCCTTATCATATTTTTCATGCAGTATGAGCCACCTGGGGGATTCCGGCATATAGAACCTGAAGACGAGCCCTATTAATGACGGTATTGCTGCAATTCCCAGGAGTACCCTCCAGTCCACTGCATATGCAAGCCCCGGGGCTACGAAGAATACTGCCATACCTACGAGGTATGCTCCCAGTATACCCCATGTTATCATCCACTGCTGCATTAGTGAAAGATGTCCCCTGCGATTTTTCGGTGCATATTCAACTATGTATGCAGTTGCTATTGCAGAGTCAGCTCCCACTGCTAAACCGATAAAGGTTCTTGATACAAGAAGCATTACAAGATCAACAGAAAATGCTGATAATAGTGCTCCTATGGTATAGATAGCAGCATCGGTAATAAGAAGAAATTTTCTTCCGTATTTATCTGTAAGTGCTGCCGCTATCAGTGCACCCACAGCGGCACCCAGAGATGCGCCAGCTATTAGATATCCATATACAAAAGGAGCTGTGGTTTTTATGTTCTGTGCAAAGGGTATGAATCCCAGGTCGGTTCCGATATTGGATGTATCGTATCCGAACAGAAAACCGCCTATTGTGGCAAGAATGGTAACGGCCCAGTAGAATTTTGTGGTCATTTTTCCATTCATCTGATTCAAAATTGGATCGCTGTCAATACTATTCTGACTATCCATAAAGATTCAGTTTTTTTCACTATATACATATTGTCCTTTATCTGACAATATTCTGAAATATCCTTGCCTGTTTATATAGAAAAATCAGGAAAGTATAAATATCAATATTTTTATAAAAATGTGGCATGATAGGGGTTTATAAAAGTTCTTTATGATTTTTCTATATATGGGGATATAGTATGGTTGAGTTTAGACCTACATATACAGGCAGTATATATGCAAACGTAGATCGGCAAACACATAGAGGAGATTGC
>JAKADL010000145.1 GCA_021820565.1 Thermoplasmata archaeon | reverse complement strand
AACAGATGGGGTCATGGGCATAACCGGTATACGTGATACATTGAAAACTCCTGATTTTAAAGGAATCATTGATAGCATGAATTACATCGGCGACAATTACGGGTGGAGATATGTGAGCCTTGGCACAGATTTCCTTGGTATTCCTTCTACACCGGATAATTTTGCAGATATTAACGCTATAGAAAAATTGAGCGCTGCTCTCGGGAGCCATGCAGAGGATGTGCTTTACAGGAATGCCATGAGGATTATAAAGAAAAATTTATAATTTATCTGTGTCGTACCAGCCGCCCTTGCTGTTCATCTTGATTTTGGCATTCCCCTTATATCCGGCATAAACCATTTCCTTAAGTATAGGTGGGGGCATCATCCTCTCATCCCCTGTCTCGGAGTATAGATAATCACCTATTTCCTTCATGGTATCAAGTCCTATTGTATCCATTAACTCAAAGGGTCCCATGGGAAAGCCGAATCCCAGTTTCACCATCTTGTCAATGTCTTCCTTTCCCGCTATGCCCTTTTCATATAATCTCAGGGATTCCACCAGCCATGAATGGACAAAGTTTGTTGTGAAAAATCCCGGATAATCCTTTACAACTACCGGTTCCTTTCCCATTTCATTTGCCAGAGCGATTACGGCATTGATTGTCTCCTCAGAAGTAAAGGGAGTTTTGACAAGCTCTATCAATTTCATTACTGGTGCGGGATTGAACCAGTGCATACCGATAAGCCTGCTCTTATTTTTAATATTGATTCCTATTTCCGATATCATGATGCCGGAGGTATTTGATGCTATAATGGAGGTTTCCGGAATATTTTTTTCGATGCTCTCCATGACCTTCAATTTCAGGTTCATGATTTCCGGCACAGCTTCTATTACGAATTCACGGTCACTGAGCTTGCCATAATCTGTTGAAATCGAAAGATTTTTCATATACACCTTCTTCTGTTCTTCAGTAATAGTGCCTTTCTGTACCAGCCTTGCAAGCCCGTACTTTCCATCCGCTATGCTGTTCTTCGCATTTTCAAGGATTTCATCACTGATATCTATGAGAAGTGTGTCAAATCCCTGTTTGATAAATACCTGTGATATGCCCTGCCCCATTATACCTGATCCTATTACTGCTACCTTTTTTACCATGTATGTTTATTCATTGAAATAATAAAAACTTTGATAAGGGATGGAAAAGAATTATGCCCAGGTACTATAGTCTTCTCAATTATACATTATAAAATACAGCCAATTCAGGACTTTTATGGCGATAATAAATTATTTGCTCTGGTCTTCTTTGACAGGATACCAGTTCATTACAAAACTCTGGTTTTTTATCAGGCCCTTATATTCTGCATAATGTTCCTCGAGGTTATCTATACCTGCCTCTTTCGCCATTTTATAGATTTCCGGCTTTAGATTGTTGACATTTGGATTGTCTGCAATTCCACGGTGCTTGAACTGGCTGGAATCGCCAAACCAGAGGTCCACCTTTAACCTGGGATCGTAAAATGCCTGAATCAGCAAAATTTCTGCAGATGTTGCTATATCGGTAATATAAAAATCCTGCTTAATCAGAACATCCCGGGAGAAAGTATTGACGTCTATTACCTGCCCTATATCTACTGGCTCCTCATGAAAAAAGTTAAACTTAACATGGGCGCCTTTATCTATTTCGTAAATCTCATCCGGTTTCTGTGCGTATTGATCATCGCATTTAATGATCTGTTTATCAGAATATTCTTTGCCATTGATGATGACCTTCCCAAATTCCTGCTTAAAATGTCCATCTGTTTCTTCCCTGAAATATTCGTGCTTTATCTTTACCGGATATGTATCATTACCAGGACCGCCATTTTTCACCTTCTTAAAGTCATATGTGTATACCTCTACATAGTCAGGGTTTTCCTTATAGAAACCAATATAATAAATAATATCCTCCCGTTCCAGATAAAAAGATTTTTTTATTAGTTCTCTTTCAAGGGTGTTCCAGATATTATTCCCACCAGCAATAAGCTGCCTTATGGATGAAACCTGACCTATTTCTATTCCTGTTTTTCTTGCTGATTTTGTTAATGCCTGTATTTTTTTATCTGCCTTTGTACTGAGATTATCGGTAAGTTTTGATATATTATTGAAATGCAAATACTGGAATATACCTATTGTTATACCAGTGGCAAGGAATGCCCCACCCAGCGATGAAAATAATATTGAAAGTGAGGCAAGGTGCGATAACAATATTAAAAAGATTCCGAGTATAAATGTAATGACTGAAACTATAATTATTACCTGATGGCCCAACTTGACATCTGATGGCGGTGTTTTTTGTCCCTGTTTCGACGACATATAACAATTAACTTCAAATAATATATTAAGTTTATTACGGAGTAACCACAATTGAAGTATACAATTCATGTGTTATACGAAATATGCTGCATGGTCTGTAATTTTTTAACTTATATTTAAACCATCAATAATTTATTATACAAAAAAATATAAAGGTTTAATATGGTAAACCCCTGGCGAACAATTGAATTACTGTTTAATGAAAATGGTGGTCATTTCATTGAACGTGCTAAAGAAAGATGTTCTTCTTGACCAAATTTCAGAGATTTCCTAGTGAAAGGAAAAAAGCAAGTATGTTCCAAGAACACATCTTCAGGTCAGGATTATAATGTATCTCTGGGAAAATGGAACATAAGGTGCAAAATGAGGCGTTGTAATATAGTTTTAGGCACAATTTTTAAAACTGATTAAGAATTGCCAGTAAGATTAAAATAGGCATGTAATATGTTATTTTTGTATGGTAAAGAAGAAAGGGAATATAACAACATGCCCGTACTGTTCTTCAACAATGGAAAAGACAGAAGCTCCTTTCAGATACCGCGGTTCTTACATCGGTAAATTCGATGCATATGTTTGCTCCAATTGTAAAAGAGTTTATTTCACAGAAAAGGCATATAAGGACATTATGCAATTACCGCTTAATCCGGATGAACAGGACAATTATTCTGAAACTGTTAATATGCCATCAGTGACAGCTATCAGCGTGCCTATCATAATTACTAAAAAAGAAAATGAAGTAACATAGATTGTTCAATTCTTTAACAATAAAAATTATCTTATCGTTAGTATATTTTATTTGCTTATTGTGAGATATAATACGGAATCTTTGATTTTAAATCAAAAT
>JAKADL010000024.1 GCA_021820565.1 Thermoplasmata archaeon | reverse complement strand
ATCCGAGAAGATTATCCCCTGAGGATGAGGAATTCTATGGAGTTACCTACCTTGAACTTGACGATCTTGTAGCATCATCTGACATAATATCTATACATACACCCCTGACAAAAAGTACAAAACTCATGTTCAATACAGAAAGATTCAATCTAATGAAGGATGGCGCAATATTCATTAATACATCCAGGGGAGAGATTGTAGATGAAACCGCCCTTGTTAAAGCGATAAAGGGAAAGAACATATATGCCGGCATAGATGTGTTCAGTCAGGAACCGCCTGATTTCTCCTCGGAGCTCCTCCATCTGGATAACGTACTTTTCAGTCCACATATTGCAGGGGTAACCATGGAAAGCCAGGAAAGATTCATCACGGAAACTATAGGGAATATAATAAGATATTCACAGGGAATAGACCCTCTTTACAGGGTGGAGGATGAACTATGAAAGGATATGAAATACTTGAAAAAACCCTTAATACACTGAAGCTTGGCCCTGTATTCGGAAATCCCGGCACAACGGAGATACCCATGCTCCGGGGAATAAAGGATTATTATCTCACATTGCATGATTCAATAGCTCTGGGCATGGCTGACGGTTATGCCCAGTACAATGATTGTGCCTCCACAGTCAACCTCCACTCGCTTCCCGGTCTTGGAAATGCAATGTCATTTGTGAATACTGCAAAATGGAACCGTTCTCCAGTTGTTATTACGGCCGGGCAGCAGGATACCAGGCATCTGGTGTATGATCCTTTACTGTCGGGCGACCTGATACATACTGTATCCGGGCTTGTGAAGTATAGTTATGAGATCAAGAATCCATCGGACATACCTGTTGCATTCAGAAGAGCAAAAGCAATAGCCCTTACACCGCCGAGAGGACCTGTATTCATTTCAATTCCCATGGATATTATGGATTATGATGCGGAAATCCCCGATCCCAGAGATGTCCATATAAACTTCTCCTACTCGGATTCCGAGGCTATCAAGGAAATAGTTGACAGAATTAATAGTTCAAAACGCCCTGCACTGGTATTTGGATATGAGATTGATTTATATGACGCATATAAGGAAGCGGTGGAATTCGCCGGAAAACTGGGAGTGGAGGTCTACAGCGAACCACTGGCATCCAGGGGGACCTTCAATACAGATGATGAACATTATAACGGTGATCTCCTTCCCGCATCAACATTGATGAACCTTAAATTTTTGAACAATGACCTTATAGTATTCATCGGCGGGGACATCACATTTTATCCATATCTTCCATCCTCTCCATTTCCTGGGAAGGACGTAATATTCATCGGTACAGATATATCCGATAAGACGGGGGATTCATACATAATTAATCCCAAGGTCTTTCTAAGGGAGGCTGTAAAATCGATCCGGAGGAAGGGAGAATTCCATAAACCCCGTGATTTTCTATACGCTAATAAGATAGCCAGAGAAAGATTGACTATGGGCGTTGACTACGTTCTGTACAATGCCAGAAAAATCTTTTCTGATTATACGGTTGTCGACGAGGCCATATCTGCATCGGAGACCGTCCGGGCAACATTCGGCTACAGCCATAACAAATATTTCACTGCAAAATCCGGTCAACTGGGATGGGCTACAGCAGCATCCCTCGGCATTGGCATCAAAAATCCCAGGACACTGGTAATTATAGGTGATGGAGCCTTCATGTATACAATACAGGGATTGTGGACTGCAAAGAGATACCATATACCGGTAAAGTTCATTGTGCTCAACAACGGGGGATACAACATATTGAAGAGTTATTCCAAAAGTTATTATCCTGATATGGAGCATAAGGATTATTTTGATCTTAAATTGGATGTGGCATCAGCTGCAGCCGGATTCGGGGTTGAAACTATGACGGCATCAGGAAACCTTGAAGAACTGAAATGGCTGCATGAGGGGAATGAACCAAAAGTTCTGATTGTAAATAGTGAAAAAACTGTGGAAAAAATGTTTTTATGAATCCACCTCTATTTTTATCAATGAATTCCAATAACAGGTATAATATCTTCCTCATAAACTTAATATATATTCTACTTGTATAGTTAGTTATGGCAATATTTCCGAGTGAAGAATGGGCAAAGGAATATGTTGAAAAGCTAAACTCAAACAGTGCTTACCAGGAGGCTGGCAAAACATGGGACGATTCAATAACGTTTGTTGTGGAACCTGATGATTCCTATAATAACTCATGGAATATGTTTCTGGATTTGAAGGCAGGGAAGTGCGTGAAATATCAGGTCGGGAAGGAGGAGAGCGATGTTCCTGCATCAACATTCAAATATAAGGGAAAATATTCAAACTGGGTAAAACTCATCAAGGGGGAAATTGATCCAATACAGGGATTGATGACCGGCAAATTCAAACTGGAAGGGTCAATGATGAAAATTATGAGGTATACCAATGCAGCCAAAGAAATGGTGAATACAGCAGCAAAGGTAGATACACAGTTTAAATGATAACATATAAATTATAATATAATTTACAATAATTTTGGCACATTTAAAGTTTCATGGGAATTGATTATAAATCGTGGTGATAAAATGGAGAAAGTTTTTGGGAATATAATTAATGGTAAAGAGGAAACAGATGGAGAAAAAATACCGGTCAAAAGTCCTGTGGACGGGCATCTGATCGGCTATATAGTTGATTCAGGAATGGATGAGGTCAACAGGGCAGTTGATTCTTCGATGGAAACATTCAACGGCCAATGGAAACATACAGAAATTGCCGACAGGCAAAAAATGATAGGAAAGCTTGCCGATATCATCCAGGAAAAGGCAGAAGAATATGCAAACCTTGAATCAATAAATACCGGCAAAACTATCAGGCAGAGCACTTTCATGGATATACCACTGGCAATTTCACACATCCGGTATTTTGCAGAAACGGATGAATTCAAGTATGAACGGAAGATAGAGCACCCGGAATACCCGGGCACATACGGAATAATACAGAACGCGCCCATGGGTGTTGTGGCATCAATAGCACCATGGAATGTGCCTTTCCTCATGGCAGTATGGAAAACCATTCCACCCCTGCTTGCAGGAAACACCGTGGTCTTAAAGCCCTCGCACTATACACCACTTACGGCTATTGAACTTGTAAAGGATATGAAAAAAGCAGGATTCCCAGATGGTGCAGCCAATCTTATAAACGGTACCGGAAGAAAAGCTGGAAATTATCTTATTGAAAATAAAAAAATTGGCATGATAAGTTTTACAGGTTCCACTAACACAGGAATAAAGATTATGGAGCAGGGTGCGAAAGGGCTCAAAAAAGTAACACTGGAACTTGGGGGCAAATCACCGAATATAGTATTTTCTGATGCTGACATGGAACATGCTGCAAAGGGAGTTATATTTGGAATATTCCTGAACGCTGGTCAACTATGCGAATCCGCAAGCAGGCTCATAATAGAGGAAAGCGCGCTGGATAGTTTCATGGAAAAAATGAAAAAATACCTGCAGAATATGAAAGCCGGAAATCCAATGGATTACGAAACCGATATAAGTGCCATTACAACCATGGAGCAAAAGGAGAAAATAGAGAAGCTTGTCAGTGAAACCATAAATGCAGGCGGGAATGTATTATATTCCCGGGATCTTGCGGGTTCAGTGCCGGAAAGTGGTACATACTTCCCGCCAACAATGTTGTCCGGGCTCAAAGCCGGATCAGGAATATCTGATGAAGAAATATTCGGTCCCGTGCTCACGGTGTACACATTTAAAACAGAGAAAGAGGCCATAGAAATTGCCAATTCCACAAAGTACGGGCTTGCCGCCGGTGTGTGGACATCAGATATGGCAAAGGCCACCAGGGTAGCGGGTAACATCGAAGCCGGAACAGTATGGATAAACGAATACCATCTTTTATCAGCGGCAGCACCAAGGGGTGGATTCAAAATGAGCGGAATAGGAAGGGAACTGGGGCTGGAAGGCATACTGGAATACACGCAGACAAGGCATATATTTATGGGAAACAATGAATCTGGAATGTCTGATGTGGCATATGGAATACTGCTGAAATAGATTTAAAAACAATCTTGATTTTTTATTATAAATAAATTTTAAAACACAGTTAATCCATACATAGAAAAGCACAGTCAGTATAACTTATCAGAGATTTATCATTTTAATGATTGTCTAAACAGTGTCCGCTTTCATGAGTGTACTTATTATTTTTGTTCTGCCTTTATTTCCAATGGAATTTTCAGTTTATTAATGCCATGAACATCTATCTGTAAACTGATGCAATGCACAGATTCAAGAAAATAATAATTCCGGCAAATTCCAAGGAGAGTATCCGGATACTTTCTGATGGCACTTTAAAAAATTTCATAAAAAAAAATAAATCCATGTTCGGGATTTCATACTGTGAAAAATATAGACATATCCCCTTCTATCATCTCAAGCAACCTCCTAGAACTGGGAAATCAAATAAAAGAGTGCCAGGTAGCCGGTGCAAAGTCATTCCATCTGGATATTATGGACGGTCATTTTGTCAATAATCTGACAATGGGTCCGGATATGGTTTCGGCAGTAAGGAAGGCGACCGATCTGAGGCTTGACTGCCATCTCATGATTGAACGCCCTGATAGATATTATAAATCCTTCGTGGACGCCGGATGTGATGTACTGCTTGTTCATTATGAAACACCTATTGAAGTCGGGAACTTCCTCAAGAAGCTGGAGGATGAAGGCATTCGCTACGGCATAGTTTTAAATCCAGATACAGATGTAAAAAAAATCTATAAATTTGTGCCAACATCTGAAATCGTCCTGGTCATGTCAGTGTATCCAGGCTTTTCCGGGCAGAAATTTATTGATAAATCCCTTGATAAAGTCAGGGAATTAAGAAAATTCATAGATGAAAACTATTACCAGGCAAAAATTGAGATAGATGGTGGAATCAATGCAGAAACGGGTAAACTTGCAAGGGATGCAGGTGCAGATATACTCGTATCGGCCTCATACATTTTCAACAATAACATTGGAGACAGCATAAATAAATTAAAGTCCCTATAAATTAAGGACAATTCTTCCATTGATTCTATCCCTGAAAGCATGCAGTGCTTCCTTTATATCCCACAGGCTGAATTCTCTGTATACGGGTAGATCAAAATGTTTTGCCTGCATAAGATCAAGCAGTTCTGATAGGTCCTTTCTGGTTCCTCCTGTAGAACCTATTATCTTCAGCTCATTTGTGTATATATTTGCTATATCGGTATCTGCGATTTTACCTGTCAGGACACCGTATGTTACAATCCTGCCCTTTCTTTTGAGGTGTTTCATAGAATCACTGAATATTTTTCCACCCAGTGGATTTATTATTATATCGGAATGAAAATCTTCAGGAACAGAGTCAAATACTTTTATACCCGATGATTCCAGATTCCTGTTTCTGGATGAAACATACACATCCAGCCCCATTTGCTTTGCTATCTGGACGGTAAATATCCCTGTATTGCCTGCGCCATATACAAGTATTTTTTCGTTGATACGTGGATTTGCCATTTTCAACGCCCTGTATGATGTTAATGCCCCGATGCCTACACTTACCGCAGTGTTATCATCCATGCTTTCCGGAACCTTGAAAAGATTCTGCTCACCTATCCTTATGAATTCTGAATATCCACCGTTGGAAATCACGCCCCATATGCCACCATTGTAGCACAGGTGCTCGTTGCCGGAATAGCACATGTCACAGCTGTTATCAAAAATCCGGTTGTACACTATTACCCTGTCCCCCTTTTTTATAACCTTCCCGTCTTCCATGGCTATACCCATTACCTCCGATCCGGGTATATGTGGCATAGGGTTTACATTATAAACGACCTTACCATCTATAAGATTGTAGTCAAGGGGATTCAAACCGGCCTTAACAATCTTAATTTTTAAACCGTCGCCCTCGAGATTTCTCTCAGCTACCTGCACATTCTCTATTCCCGGTTTTGAAAATTCTATAACTTTCATGGTATAATATAAATTATAAGTATTAAATCTAATTGTTAAATGGGTTTATTATAAATTCATCCAAAATTTTATTCTCCTCTTTCAATTTCTGCCTTCAAGGATTTAAATGATATATCCTCGGGCGATTCTTTCAGGGCGGCATTTATTACATTCAACGCCTTATCCTTCTGTTTCATCAAAAGGTATAGATGTGCCTCGTCAAGATAATACTGAGGATTTCTTGCAAGTTTCAGGCAGTCTTCTATATCACTCAGGGCATCTTCATATCTCTTCAGTTCTGTGAAAATCTGAGACCTCTTATACAGGAATACGGGGTCAGAAGCATTGAGATAAACTGCTTTATTATAGTCCTCGAGCGCCATATCCTGTTCACCCATTTTCCAGTAAACATTGCCCCTGTTATAATAATAATCAGGTACATCATCCTCTATTTTAATAGCTGCATCGAATTCATGCATTGCACTTTCCAATTTATTCATATCATCATAAATAGATCCGAGGGTATTGTGGTAATCTCCCCTGTCATTGCTGAGTTCAATAGCTTTCTGGCAGTCCTTGATTGCATCATTATACATTCTCATGGAATAGTATGCCAGCGCCCGGTTTATATAATAATCTGGATCTGTTTTTATCAGATTTATTGCCTTGGTAAACTCCCTGATTGCATCAGAATATTGCATTACATTGAAATATGATATTCCCCGCTCATTATAATCGTCTGCCTCATCATCCTTTTTATATACGTAATTACCCGTCATGATATAGTGTATATTTAATGTATATATTAACATTAAGTGGGTGAAAACATGAAAAAAGTTAATAATAATTTAATGAATTCACCCTTAAATTGAGAGATATAGAGAATTACAAAAAACAGTTAGACGAACTCAGGGAAAGAATAAACCAAAAACTTGAGGATTATTTCAAATTCAAGCTTGATGAATGCAATAATGAAATAATATATGATATCATAGTTAAACTAAGGCAGTTTACCATGAACGGGGGGAAAAGGGTTCGCCCCATTCTGATGATAATGGGTTACAATTTATTTGCAGAAATAGATGAAAAAATCGTAAATGCTTCAATTTCCATTGAAATGGCGCAGTCCTTCCTTTTGATTCATGACGACATTATGGATCAGAGTGATATGCGCCGTGGGAAGCCAAGTTTTCACAAAGCCGTTGAAAATTCCTTAAACCGTGAGGGCATGGCAAGAATCGCGGAGAATATCGCCATTAGCGCTGGAGATTTAATAGACACATTTTCACACGAGGCATTGCTCCGTTCTGGTTTTATTATAGAAAATCTGATCGATGCTGATTTCGAGTTTTCAAAGATTATAGAAGATACTGGAAAGGGGCAGATACTTGATATATATTCTGCACTGGAAGACGTGTACAGTGAAGAAAGACTTTTAAAACTTCATTTTCTTAAAACGGCAAGATATACCATACAGGGACCACTCCTCATGGGAGCTTTGCTTTCCGGCAATAAAAAATATCTGAATGAAATCAGGGAATTCGGTAAAAATGCTGGCATAGCATTCCAGCTTTACGATGACCTTCTGGGGTTATTCGGTGAACAGGAAAAAACAGGAAAATCCATAAAAAGTGATGTTAATGAGGGCAAAAAGACCCTTTTAATGATTAAGGCATACGAAAATTCTGATGAACAGACACGGAAATTCATTGATCAGTGCCTGAATAATGGCGACATTAACGATTCAGATTTTGAAAAGTTGCGCAGAATAGTGCGGGATACCGGATCACTGGAATATACAAAGAAGAAAATAGATGAATACAATAACATTGCCCGTTTATCGCTCCGAAAGATTGAAGGAAACGGGGATGTTATTGAAATGCTGGATTTTCTTCTGGAATATTTAATAAAAAGGGAAAATTAATATTTCGGCATATGCATGGAATACATTTCCTTCAATGTGCTGTCATCTATGTGTGTATAAATTTGCGTTGTAGCCAGGCTTGAGTGCCCCAGAATCTGCTGTATGAATCTGATATCTCCACCATTTCTCAGTACAGAAGTTGCAAATGTATGGCGCAGTACATGCGGAGTAACCTTTTTGGCAATTCCGGAGCGTTCCCCAACACGCTTGACCATCCTCTCCACAGTGCTGGTGTTGAATCGTGTTTTCTTATTTGATATGAACAGATAGTTATTGTTCGACCTTATTTTTATCCTCTCTTTCATATAAACCTTTACACAATCCCTGCATACATCCGGCATAACCACAATTCGGTCCTTGTCACCCTTTCCAGCATGCACGTAAATAATATTCTCCTCAAAGTCCACATCCCCTATTTCCAGATTGACCAGTTCACTCACTCTCAATCCTGTATAGAGAAAAACAGAAATTACTGCCTTATCACGGGTATTGTCACAGCCATTGATAAGTGTGCCTGCATCCTTCTGGTTAAGATAAACAGGCATTTTTTGGGATCTTCTGGGCGGTACAAGATTGGGTGGAATATCCATATTTTTGAATTTATAATATAGTTTTAATGCCTTCATGGCAAGATACTGGGATGCTTTTGAATACTGTTTTTCGGTAACAATGAAATTTTTGTAGTTTTCAATATCCTCAAAATTTATGGATGAAATATCTTTATTGCAATAAGAAAGGAAACCGGATATAAGAAATTTATACTCTTTTATTGTATAAAAGCTCTTTCTTTCAGTTATCATGAATCTTTCAAATGATCTCAGCTCTCCTTGGTTATTCATTTTTGTATATATATTATCACCTCCTACCGTTTATAGTTTCACCTGTCATGAACGCCGTAAGTATCTATATCTGTATTTTTTGTATCTGCCGTTTTATAATATGAAATTACCATTGTGAAGAACAGAACGGATAACCCCTCCACGATCAAATAGCCGGCCCTTATTCCGTTGTACTGTGCTATATTTATAGGTGAAACATGAAATATTAGTATCATTGCAAGCCCCGCAATGATAAATGTGCCTGAACTGGCTATAAGGGCTACCTTATTTGTTTTCAAGCTCTTATCTGGGAATAAAAGTCCAACGGCAACGAAAACGTCCCCAAAAATCAGGAAAACCGGAAATACCCTCGGTATTATGCCGTAATAGTAATTTGCCTCGAAATCCCGGGATAATGTATGCCCGGGAAGAATAAAAATAAACAGATATGTGATGATAACAATCGTAATTCCGGACAGAAAAAACATGTTATATCTGTTCATTATAATATTAACTGTCTGACATATATAAACCTTTGCAGAATGCCAATTTATCCATTAAAAAATATATCTGGCATACAACAGAATTTTTGAATACGTAAATTTATATTCTAATTGAATATCATAAAAGCAATGGAATTCAACAAGATCAGGGCCATGCACTTCCCAAACGATGTATACATAGGCCATGATGCAATACAAAATATACGCTATGTTGCCGAAAAAAATCTAAAATCAGGCACTATTTTAATAATTTCCGGGGAAAAAACTTATAAAATAGCCGGGGAATCTGTTACCGATAAACTTCAGGGACTCGATTACCATATTCTTATGACTGGAAATGCAACAATTGATGCCATAAAAAAGGCTAAAGAATGTATGGAAGGAATAAAAGTAGGGCTCGTTATAGGGGTAGGTGGAGGATCAAAGATAGATACAGGTAAAAAACTGGCATACGATTATGATGTACCTTTTATCAGTGTGCCCACCGCACCGAGCCATGACGGTATTGCTTCTCCGCGGGCATCAATCTACGATGGGAAATCCTTCCTCTCCATTGAAGCAGCGATGCCATCCTCAATAGTGGCAGATACAAAGATTATGGTAAAAGCACCTTATAGATTTGCCGCGTCCGGTGCATCTGATGTTATAGCAAATATAACTGCCGTGATGGACTGGCGGATGGCAAATAGAATAAAAGGAGAATCTTTCAGCACAACGGCTGCAGTAATTTCCGAATACTCTTCCAGGGACCTCATAGAGAATGCAAATATAATACAACCCGGACTTGAATCCAGTATCTGGCTGATAACCAAACAAATACTGGCATCTGGGACGGCCATGGCAATAGCAGGTTCATCCAGGCCGGCCAGTGGAAGCGAACATCTATTTGCACATGCCCTCGAGATTCTGGGAAACGGAAATGCCATGCATGGGGAGCAGGTTGCCATGGGCTCTTTGGTATCCATGTACCTTCACGGTGGAGACTGGAAAATGCTATATGATACTTATAAAAAAATCGGTGTATCTACCAGGGCATCGGATTATGGCATATCCAGCGATATAGCGGTTAAAGCGCTTTCCATAGCTCACAGGCTCCGTCCACAGAGATATACCATACTCGGTGAAACCGATTTAAGTGAAGAAGTTTCAAGAAATGCACTGAAAGCAACCGGTGTAATCCCGTAACCAAGTGCAAATAATGGTAGGATATATCATCAATAGGCATTCATTGATTGTCCATAGTTTTGATTATATACTCTACAGTATGAATGATAACTTTAATAAACTATTTGATTTTAAGGAACGTGATAAAATTGAGTAAAATAAGTTTAATAGGCGTTGATTTAGCCAGAAAGGATTTAGTATTTACGTTTAGAGGACCATTATCCGGGAAATGTGATGAATGCAGAATAAAAAATGTGTGCTTTAACCTGGAACCTGGAAAATCCTACCGCATAAAGGATGTACAGGAACAGGTTAATCCGTGCTTTATATACAATAAAAACAAAGTTTCAACCATTGATGTTGAAGAAGTGCCGGATACATACAACATACAGAACGGGAAACGATTAATGGAGGGGTCTTCAATAGAGTTGCGTAGCATGAAATGTGACTATCTGACATGCCCGAATATAGAAAAATGCAATCTTCTGAATGTAAAAGGAAATAAGAAAATCGTGGTAAATAAGATAGTACGCAAGTTAACATGCCCAAAGGGATATGATATGCGGGAAGTTGAATCCTGATGCTAAAAATAGGATTGATCGGGAAACCCAATGCAGGAAAATCAACATTATTCTCTGCAATTACTTCTATTGATGTAGATATAGCAAATTATCCGTTCACCACAATCAAACCCAATATTGGCATTTCTTTTATCAAGGATAAATGTCCCGAGGATGAGATTCATGCTAAATGCAATCCAAGAGAGGGGAAATGCATAGACGGTGTAAGGTATATCCCGGTGGAAATAATTGATGTACCTGGCCTAATTGAGGGAGCCAGCGAGGGAAAGGGCATGGGTAATGAATTCCTTGACAATATCCGGGATGCAGATATAATCATCAACCTTTTTGACGCTTCCGGCATGACGGATGTTGAGGGTAACCCTGCGGAGCAGAGGCATGATCCGGCCCAGGATATCGCTTTTGTACACGATGAAATTATAAAATGGATGAATGGAAAAATATCAAAGGACTGGCAGAAATTCTCCAGGAAAGAGGATAATAGCCCTGAGCGCCTCGAGGTGAAAATGCTGCAGAAGGCTGCAACCTTTGGTATCAACGAAAGGGAAATGCTGCTCATAATGACCAGGGAAAAATTCCCGGAAAAACTGGTTCACTGGACTGATGACGATATACAGAAATTCTCCGAGGCAATACTGAAATATGCAAAACCTGTTTTTAATATAGGAAATAAGGCCGATATGGTGACAGATAAAGAACTTGAATCAATCCACTCCGGAGATGATAAAATATATTTCATTTCAGCGCAATATGAACTCGTGCTGGAAAGGGCATTAAAAAATGGCTACATAAAACCGGATGGTGACAGATTCTCGTTCACTGATAAATCAGGTATGGCTCAAAAAACGGCAATCAACGGAATTATGGATCGCATTAGCGGAAAGGTTGTAAGGCGCTTTTATGATGTTCTTACGGATATTATAAAATCTCTGGGATATATTGTGGTATATCCTGTTATGGATGAAGGCAAGTGGACAGATAAGAACGGGAATATTCTTCCAGATGCTTATCTGATGAAGGATGGTGATACTGCCCTGGACCTTGCTTACAAAATACATACAGACATCGGAAAAAACTTTATCCGCGCAATGAATGGCAGGACACAGAGAGTAATAGGAAAAGATTATAAATTATTAAATAATGACGTTATCAAAATAATTTCAAATTCAAGGTGATATAGTGCCCAATGGTATAAATGCAGGAAAAAAATTAATGAAAGCGAGAAAACATTATGCGTGGTCAGATAGAGATTACAAGAGAAGAATGCTTGATTTGAGAAGAAAGAGCGACCCTCTTGAGGGATCACCACAGGCTAAGGGCATAGTTATAGAAAAAGTTGGTATAGAGGCAAAGCAGCCTAATTCCGGAATCAGGAAGTGTGTTAAGATACAGTTAATAAAGAACGGAAGGCAGTTATCTGCTTTTGCGCCCGGTGACGGTGCCATAAACTATATAGATGAACATGACGAGGTAATGGTTGAAGGCATTGGCGGAAGAATGGGCAGAAGTAAGGGAGATATTCCTGGGGTTAGATACAAGGTAATCAAGGTAAACGGTATTTCCCTGAATGAACTCGTACGTGGAAGGAAGGAGAAAACAGTAAGGTGATAAAATGGAACAGTTAATAATGAATAAATATGACATTTCGGGAATACAGATAAAGGATCAGGGACTTGCAACATATATAAATCTTACCTCTTACCTTAACCTTGATACAGGTGGCAGATTTTCAAACTACCTTTCAGGAAAGAGGAATATCAACACTATAGAAAGATTGCTTAACAATCTCATGAGGACTGAAAAGTGGACAGGAAAGAAATATTCAGCATACAGGGTACTCAGTGAGGCTTTCGATATAATTGCAACAAAGACCAAGCAGAATCCGGTTCAGATACTTGTTGGTGCTATAGAAAATTCCGCTCCAAGGGAAGAGGTAACCAGATTGAAATACGGTGGTATCGCCGTTCCAAAATCAGTTGATGTTTCACCTTCCAGGAGGCTGGATGAAGCATTGAGAAACATAGCAAGGGGAGCAACAAAAGCATCTTTCAAGCATAAAACACATATAGAGGAATGCCTTGCAAGTGAAATCATGCTTGCCGCAAGGAACGATGCGAATTCATTTGCTATAAGCAAGAAAGAAGAAATTGAAAGAGTAGCCGCTTCAGCGAGATAAATTTTTTTTATTTCGTTTTGTACAAATACCATATTTTTATTATCAATACATCAATTAGTTTTTGTTCCCAGTATTAAAAAAATTATGATCAATTCCCCTCAATATTGTAAGAGAATATTTAAACCTGGAAAGAATAAATTTCTCAGTGGATAACTGTAAAACCATCCTATTTTTACTCTGAAAGTGCAAAGATATATGAGTCAGTGCAGGAAGGAAGTCGCGATGGTCATACTATTATAGATAAATACTGAGTGCCACCATCATTATAACTATTGCAATAAGAAGTACCATTGTGATCATTGAATATATGTGTGTAACTTTTCTGATTTTTTTGACCTCATCAAGTTTCCCCTCCTCATTAAGTTTGACTATCAGTTTCCCGTGATACATGTTGTTTCCATACATTATTACAATCATAACAACTATTAATATCTCTGATGCTAGAAGAAGTTCTCCACCTGAACTGGTTACATACAATGATGGGTTTAAAACGTACTTATATGTCATCAGGATACCTGTAATAATAAGTAATCCAAGGGTTAAGTTTGTCCAGAATGCAAAGCGATGCCCGACAAAACCAAGGAGCCTTGTGCGCAGTTTATCATCATTCATTTTATATGATTCCGGCCATAGTATGAGCCATATGAATATAGAACCCCCAACAAAGGTAATTGCAGAAAGCACATGCACTGTTAACAGGAGAAAGAACAGAGCCTTATGCACTGCAGGTGTTATAATTAGATCATAATACATCACAGTTAATTATTTACCAGTATATTAAATTTAAAACTTTTACACCATTAATTTTTTTCCAGCAGTTTGATATCTAGTACCTTTTCAAGCTTTTTAGCCGTGCCGATGTCCGGGAGTAATTCACCACGCTCTATGTTTGAAAGAACATTTTTCCTTTCAAATATTTTTTTTGCAAGGTCTTCCTGGGTCATATTCATTTCCTCTCTTTTATTTTTTATCAATTCAGCATAATCTTCAACAACATCGTAGTCCTCTACATTTTCTCTTTTTACAGGTTTCTTTGCAGGTGACTGCTTTTTGAATGGTTTTTTATATGTCACCACATTGATTTTCTTTTCCGGAAATTTTATTGTTATATTTTCACTTATTTTGTTCAGTTTTTTTTCCTCAACAGGGTCTCCGAATCTGGCACAACTCGGGCATACATTGAGTATGGCACCTGAAATACGTACTTTAATTAATTTATCACTGGTTTCCCCACACATTTCACAGTTCATAACAATATATGCCCATCTGAAATATAGATTTTATCCCGTAAAAGGTGTTTTTGAGAATTTAAAAAGGCTAACATGATATAATTATCTCGAGACTAGTTGAAAAAGAATTTAAAAAATTTCTGGTGGCAGATGCTTTACAGGGCATAATACCATGGATAAACACTGGTTGCGCTGATGGTATCTATAAAAATATTGCTGTATTCCCCGTGAACCAGTACATGAGAACCTACCGCCGGCGCAGACCCATTATAAAATACATAGAAATAATGACCGGAATCATTTACCTCGAAAGTAGTTGTATTATCTATTTCTAATCTGCTGGTAACTGTTCCATATATATAGTAGGAATTGCCCCCATGCATGGAATCAGGATTTGAAGCCATTACTACAGGAATTATTCCGTAGGCAATTAACGCCAGCACGATGATTAACAAAACCGCTAAAATCTTTTTTTCATTTTTCTTCATATATAGTCTATCCAAATCATTATATAAGAATCATCTGTTTTAAATAATAATTTTTTGCGAAATTATATATTTTTATAGGTTATAAAGAAACATGAAAAAACATGGGCATACTTTAAAAATTGAAAGCAATAGAATTTTAGTTGAAAAAAACAGAATTTACACGGTAACATCATACAATCAATCGGTTTATGGTGAAAAAATAAAAAGATCCGGGTCTACATACATACGGGAATGGAATCCAAAAAGAAGTAAACTTGCCGCTGCCATCCTGAAGGGCTTTTCCAGTATGCCCATTACTGAAAGCTCAACCGTGCTATATCTAGGTGCATCCACGGGAACCACCGTAAGCCATGTTTCCGATATATCATACCGGGGAAACATATTTGCCGTGGAATTTTCCTATGATTCGTTTATAAAATTATACGATCTGTCAAGAAAAAGAAATAACATATATCCAATTCTTGAGGACGCAAATATGCCGGAGAGATATAGATTTTTTGTTGAAGCACCAGATATTCTATACCAGGATATTGCCCAGCGGAATCAGGTTCAGATATTCAATGAAAATGCAAAAATATTCCCCGGCATCAGGAAAGCCATGTTAATTATAAAGGCAAGGGCAATATCATCCAACAGGAGTGATAAGAGTATAATCAATGCTGCAGTCAGGCAAATAAAGGATTTCAATGTGAGAGAGATAATAGATTTGAAACCATACGATGTTGGCAATTATTTTGTATATCTTGATAAGTAATGACATGCATATGGTTTCTACATATAAAATTCAAAAATATAAATAATTATATGTAAGTCATAATTTATGATTTTAAATATGTGTATAAGTTCTAAAATTTACATTTATCTGATTTTATACTAATTTTTGAAATAATTAATTTTTTCATATTAAATATATATTTAATTTGACATGAAATGATATTAGAAAAGGTTATATAGTTCTCTTTTTTATATCATATAAGGTAAGAGACTTGAAAATAGAAGTTGGAGAAAAATATGATTTCGAAATAGAGAGGTCGGACATAGAGAACGTAGTGGAGGGTTCTGTAATAGCTACATACTACAGGCTTGGAAACCCTATATGTGTCGAGTTAATCATCAACAAGAGCCTATCAAGAGAAATCAACAAGTTCTTTGAAAACACAGATAAAAAATCAGCACTAATATCAATAGAAAGGTTATCAAAGGCAAAATACAGAATAACGCCTACTATAGTAATACTGAACAAACAGAGGGGTGCCCTACAGAAATAGAAGTCTCTTATAATCAATTTTTTTACAGAATCAAAAAATTATATTTATTTTGTTCTCAGGCAATTTCAAATCTTTATCAATTTTGGAGATATTTAAGAAAATGCCGAAAAAATTATACATAAACTTTATATACAATTTTTTTAATATATATTCTGGTCTTTCTAATGTCACTTTACAGGAAGAAAGGAAAGGAAGAATTAGATGAAGAAGCCAGCTATGAAGATTTAGAAAAAGATATATGGAGAGAAGACAAAAATAAATCAGGGAGAAAGTCTGGTTCTATCTCTAGGAAATAATGTCGATTCCCTGACATTGTTCAAACTGAGAAGATTCATTACAAGCCGTTCAAGGCCAAGACCCCATCCGGCATGTGGCGGCATTCCGTATTTAAATGCTTTTTCGTAAAACTCAAAGTCATTTTTATTAAGCCCTTTTTTCATGAAGTTTTCTTCAAGCATTCTATAATTATGTATCCTCTGTGCACCTGAGGTAACCTCTATGTCATTCAGCTGCAGATCAAAAGACTTTGTTAACCTGGGATTGCTGTCAGGATGTGTATAAAAAGGTCTCATATCGGAAGGCCATCCGGTAATAAAATAAAAATTGTCGAACTTCTGTGCCAGTATTTTATTTGCTTCAGGGGAAAAATCATCACCGAATGAAAGTTTTAAATCATGGTGATTAAGATACTCTATCGCTTCCTCATATGTTATT
>JAKADL010000023.1 GCA_021820565.1 Thermoplasmata archaeon | reverse complement strand
ATATAAGCTTATCAGATATCATAAGCAGGGTATTCAATGAAGACCTCTATATTTATTATGTATATTCCGTACTGAAATCCAAGGGCTTTGTTGTAAAGAGGGACGGAAAAAAATTTTATTACAGGAAGCCAGAAGAAAAATTTGATATTCCCGTTATACTGATTAAGGAAGACGATATGATCGATTTTCCTAGCATTTATAATTATTCACCGGCAATATTCATAACAGTTGATGAGGAAAAAAGCATTACATATTTCAGGTCATCACGGGCAGATCCTTTCGGCAGTGTAGATTCTTCAATTATTAAAAACGGGATACGCAAATTGAACAATGTTTATTACACTGTTAATTCCCAGCCCCCATGGTTCGGCCAGGACTTCATGGGAGTACGGATTCTAAACAAATTCGAATCAGCATATGTACTGGGTGAAACAAACTCCGAAGAAGACATGCTTTACAGCGACCTCATAGGGAGAAACTTCATAGTAAAAAGTGGATTTAAATATGGCCAAAATTTTAGAATATACTCGGAATCCATGAATGACCATGCAGAATTTCTCGTCAGTTTGATGAACGTGGATGAATGGTATAAGATAAGCAGGGCTATCAGGCTTTCTGTAAGTGTCAGAAAAAAAACCCTGCTTGCAGGTTTTATTGAAAACAAATTAAAATATCTATATATAGAAAGATTGAAAGATCTTTAAATCTGTACTTCGAAATCATCTATTTTTGATTTCATTTCATCGTAAGACTTTATATCTCCCCTGTTCTTCAGAATTTCCCTTGATAGCAGCCAGTATATAACTGCAAGAGACATTCTTCCCTTGTTGTTTGTGGGAATTACCAGGTCCACAAAATCTGTTTTGTTGTTAGCATCACAAAGGGCAATTACTGGTATGCCTATTCTGATAGCCTCTTTCATCGCCTGCGTGTCGGCAAGCGGGTCTGTTATAAGTATAACTTTTGCACCATAATAAGTTTTTAAATTGGGATTTGTCAGGGTTCCCGGAATAAATCTGCCTATTATAGAACTTGAACCTACTATCTCTGAAAACTTTGCTACAGGCTTAAAGGCATACTGTCTCTGTGCCACTACAAGTATCTGCTCTGGCCTGAATCTTGACAGCATTTTTCCTGCTTCAATGAGTGCAT
The DNA here is from genome assembly GCA_021820565.1 of Thermoplasmata archaeon. Taxonomy (GTDB): domain Archaea; phylum Thermoplasmatota; class Thermoplasmata; order Thermoplasmatales; family Thermoplasmataceae; genus Ferroplasma. The sequence continues at coordinate 15,831 of JAKADL010000023.1, read as the reverse complement.
GATTAGTTTTTTTTATATCGAGTATATATAATCCATCGTTCCTGATTTTGAATATGTATTCATCCATATCCTTTGATTTGACCTGTGTTCCTATATGGACACCGGATTTCTGATATTCTTCTTCCGGTATTAGTAATTGCTCTTCCATCATAATGATTACCTTTTTATTGAATTGTTAATTATTATATAATTATTCCCATTCTATGGTAGCAGGCGGTTTATCTGTCACGTCATACACAACCCGGTTTATTTCAGGTATTTCATCGGTAATGCTTATGGATATATCAGATAGCAGCTCCCAGTCGGGCCTGGAAAATGTTCCGGTCATACCGTCCAGCGTGTCAATCATTCTTATTGCAATGGTTTCGCCATAGGTTCTCTGATCGCCGTGAACACCAGTTGACCTTACCGGCAATAGAACACAGAAGTACTGCCACGGCTTTTCCCCGGAATATCTCTCCATAACCAATCTTTCCAGTATATCTGTTGCCCTTTTCAATATATCCAGTTTATATTCAGTTACGTCGCCTATGATACGTATGGCCAGCCCCGGCCCTGGAAAAGGCATAACTTCAGGCAGTCCGAAATATCTCGAGATTTCACGGACCTCGTCCTTATAAAGGTCCCTCAACGGTTCAATGAGTTTGAATCCCATATTTTCAGGAAGCCCCCCAACATTATGATGGCTCTTTATGGTATCACGGGATTCACCACCACTTTCTATCCAGTCCGGGGCTATTGTTCCCTGTAGCAGGCATGTTGCCCCATATGAATCAGCTTCTTCCCTGAAAACATCTATGAAAGTTTTTCCTATAATCTTCCTCTTTGTTTCCGGGTCAGTTACACCCGAAAGATTTTTCAAAAATATTTTTTTTGCATCAACTAATTTATACGGTATGCCAAATTTTTTAAAAAGCGACTCTACTCTGTCAACCTCATTCAATCTCAGGAGTCCGGTATCCACAAACACAATTTCTATATTCTTGATAGGTGCCGCTATCATTGAAAGTAAAGTGCTGTCCTGCCCACCTGAGCAGGCAAGAATGCCTTTACCATCCAGATTTGATATGATCATTTCCCTGCTTTCCCTGACAAATTTTTCAGCGTCCATAAAGGATAATAAAATTATATTATTAAGCCTTATACATAAAATATAAAAACAGCATATTTTATATCTATATATATCATCTATGCATAAATGAATTTGATAAAACGTATTATCATAAAACTGGGGAGATTTTTCAGTTCCAATGTGTTCAAAACTGTTTTAATCCTCATGATAATTGTTTTGGTGGGTTCATATCTGGAATATATATCACAGATCAACATACAGGGAAGCCAGATTAAAAACCCAGAACTGGCCATATGGTTTGTCTTTCAAACCGTTACCACCGTGGGCTACGGTGATGTTGTCCCGGTAAATTTGACAGGAAGAATAATAGCTATTACAATAATGCTGGCCGGCATCGGAACTGTAAGTACACTTACAGCATCAACAGCGGCATATATGACAAATGTAAAATTAAAGCATAAAATAAGGAGGATTAAAATGAAAAATCACACAATAATATGTAATTATAATGATTATTCCAGCAATATAATATCCAATTACCTGAACAGAAAATTAAAATTGGACTCGCTGGTTTTAATTGCAAATTTGAAAGAAAACCCGGTAAAGTCAGATTATGTTTTTTTTACCCCTGGCGATCCAACTGATGAAAAAACACTGGAAACCGCAAATGCCACAGATGCTAAACGTTTCATAGTCACCGGTGACTTCAGTTCAGACATACCCCCGAATCTCATAGATGCAAAAACAATATTGAATATCTTCCAGATCAGGAAGTTGAACAAATCTGCCGAAATTATAGCGCAGGTGGCAAAGTCTGAAAATGTAACGAATGCTAAAAGTGCAGGCGCAGATGAAGTTATTACATTGAATGAGCTGAGTGCCCTTGTTATATCAAAATCAATAATGAATCCTAAACTACCGGACTTTGTTCTAAAATTGTTATCCTCTGGCGATGGCCCAAAAATTTATTCAGTAAAAATTCCGGAAAAATATGTTGGTCACAAAATCCAGGACTTCCTTAAAATTTTCAATAAAGTGATAATTTTGTCAGTAATGAAACAGGATAATTATATATTCCCCGTAGGCAATGAATATGAGTTTGAAAATAATGATGTAATTTATTTTGTTTCTGAAGAAACAGAAATAAAAGGACTGTTAAAATAAAAGTATCTATGTTTTCATTATGGCCCCTAGAAATACGAGGAGCCCTATTACCACGCCTATAATCGCCGCAATGATGTAAAATACCGTTGGCTCTAGAACCTCTGTAATAAAGCTTACCTTGAACACATCGTAGGATCCCAGTATCACAAATATACCTATTACCAAACCGATAACCAGCAAACCGGCTCCAACTATCCTGCTTTTGTTACTCCCAAAATAAGCGGTCAAAATCCCAAATATTATAAGAGAAAGGGCGAGCAGGGCTAGCAAAACCAGAAAAAAAACATCCCAATTCCAAGAAAATCCTGTCATTTCATCACCTATAATTTAATCTCTGCAAGTGTTTTTGTCTCAACAACGCCGTTGATGCTCCTTATATCCTGAACAACAAGTTTTCCGATTTCTGTCATTTCGTCCGTATCAATTTTTAATATAAGGTCGTATTCTCCAAGAAGTGGATGGACCTCTGTTACATATTTTAAATTTGATACCTTGTCATATATCTCATGTTCTTTACCTGGTAAAACTCTTATAAGGACAAAAGCAACTGACATTTATGGATAAGGTTTTATTTCAATATAAATTTTGTTGTCATTTCCAACATAAAATGGCATTATTTTTAACTATAAAGATCGGTGATCATTTAAATTGCAGTGGGAAGTAAGTTACTATCGGACTAAGGTTCCCTGTTTCTGAGGTGCAATAGAAAATCATCGTATCCCATCGTGGATTGATCGGATGTTTCCATATTCTTTACTGTAACAGTATTTTCCTCTACTTCCCTGTCGCCTATTATTACCGCATAATTGTAATCTGACGCACTTTTGAGCTGTGATGATATCTTCCTGTGTGTCAGGTCAACCAGTGCAATTCTATTGAGGCTCCTGATTCTGCTTGCTATTTTTATTATATACTCATCATCAGAGCTGGAAAGGTTGCATATGTAATAAGATTCTTTTAAATTACGTTTCACCCATAAGTTCTGCCTTTTTAGAAGCAATTCAATTACAGCATCGCCTATTGCGAATCCTACAGCTGGAATTTCCTCCTCTGTAAAAAGCTTGGAAAGTTCGTTATATCGGCCTCCACCAAGAATTGCCCTTAATTCGCCCTTTATATCAAATGCCTCAAAAACTATTCCTGTATAATATGAAAGCCCTCTTACTATTGAGAAATCGTAATTAATCCGGCTTTCTGTATAAAGCCCTATAAGTTCAAATGTTTTTTTAAGTCTTTCAATTCTGGGTTTTATTTCATCGTAATTTTTAACGACCTTTTTTACCTTCCTTTCAAGCCCGGCAGTATCAGTTTTCTCGGATAGCAGTGATAAAATTTTCTTGACAATCTCTTCACCTGCACCTATCTGCCCCAGGAGGGATGAAAAATTAGCCTTATCAAGTTTTTTGTACTTGTCTATAATAGAAAAAGCCTCGGAAACATTATCTATTCCCATATCTTTCAAAATATATTCCATGAGGAATCTATCATTTATATTTATCTCATACACACCGGATAATCCAAGTGAATCCAGTATGCCTGATGCAAGCCCAACAATTTCAGCGTCAGACTCCTCCGAATCTATGCCGAACATATCTGCATTGAACTGATAATGCTCCCGGAATCTGCCTTCCTGGGGCTCTTCATATCTCCATACTTTGGGAAAGGAATACCATCTTATGGGCCTCGGGAGATCTTTTCTGGCCGTCAAGAGCCGGACGGTCGATGGTGTTGCTTCCGGTATCATAGTTACCTCCCTGCCGCCCTTGTCAACAAAAGAAAATGTCTGATTCACAAGCTCTGTACCAGATTTTAATCTATAAAGATCCAGCGGCTCGAGACTGGGAAAATCTATCTGCCTGTAGCCGAAGTTTTCAGCAGAGTCTGTGATTTTCTTGAAAAAATATGTTCTGATCTCCATATCCTCTGGATAATGATCCCGGAATCCCTTTATTTTCTCAATTTTCATATTTCCCCTTTGTATTCTTCACCCTCATATATTACAGATTCTATTTTTTTCATTGTTTCTTCATCTATATCATTGGTTGCATGTGCATAATGAAAATGAATCCTTATTCTGGGAAATATGTCCTCCCTCTTCTCTGCGTGGTTCTCAAATGAGCAATTCCATCCTAAATCCTTACACTTGAAGTAATAGGTCATACTACCATATTAATTTTTAATATAAAAACAATTATTATTTAACATGTTATCTACCATTATGCATGGAAAAAATATTTTGATAACAGGGGGAGCAGGTTTTATCGGTTCAAATATGGTAGAAAAATTACTGCCTGATAACAGAATCACCGTAATAGACAATCTAAATAATCATGTGGGCCAGAGATTTATAAAGAATTTTCAGGAAAATAGAAATCTGGATTTTATCAATGCCGATCTTTTATCATTTGATTTCGGGAAACTTAAAAATATAGATGTAGTTATACATTTTGCTGCCAATTCAGATGTTAGGTATGGTTCAGAGGATCCTGTAAAAGATTTCGAAAACAATGTTGTGGTTACCCAAAACATACTGGAATACATGAGGAAAAATGATGTAAAGCAGATACTGTTTGCATCTTCCTCCACTGTATACGGAGAGGCATCCATTATGCCCACACCAGAAAACTATGGTCCTTATATGCCAATATCATCATATGGCGCATCCAAAATGTCCAATGAGGGTTTTATTACAGCATACTCCCACTATTATGGCATCAGGGGCACCATTTTCCGTTTTGCAAACATAGTAGGAAAAAATTCTACGCACGGCGTTATATATGATTTTATAAATAAACTGATGAAAAACCCTGATGAACTTGAAATACTGGGAGACGGGACACAGCGGAAATCCTATATGCATGTTACCGACTGCGTTGATTCTATGATATACATCCATGAAAAATTTGACAAAACCGATATAATAAACCTGGGCAACCGGGATACAACATCCGTTAAGACCATAGCAGATTATGTGGTCAAAAGAATGGGACTGAAGAATGTCAAATATAATTACACCGGAGGCATCGGTGGAAGAGGCTGGAAGGGAGACATAAAGATAACGCACCTTGCCATAGACAAACTTCTCTCTATGGGATGGAAGAGCAAATACACAAGCGACGAATCAGTGGATACAGCAGTGCAGGAAACTATAGAACAGTTGAAAAGCCGGGATTAGGGATTAATCTTAACATAACCTGATAATTACAGATCCGAAAGATATGATATGTACAGGTTTATTTATAAACCTTTAATAAATCATTTAAGCGATGAAAAATGCGCATAGCAAGAGAGAAATCCGTATCAGAAATAGCATAATACCTGCAATTTTTATCGGGATAACCCTGTCAATTACAATATTCTTGCTTTCACTCATACACATATACATTGTTCCCATCGCAAAATTTATCGTTTTTTCATCATTTGCTTCAAGTTCCTTTCTACTATTCATGCAGCCGCATCAGGATTCATCCAGAATCAGTAAATTTGTTAAAAGCTACATAATCTCCGGAATCTGTGGAATTATCGGCTTCTTTGTTTCAGTGCATATTGGATTGTATGTAACTCTTGCAATTGTTGAGATGGTAGTTGCACTATTGCTGGTTACCTTTCAGGCAATGCACCCTCCGGCCATGGGTATTGCGGTAGTTTTTATACTTGAACGTGCAAATTTATTTGCACTGCTGTTTCTGTTTTCAGGAATGCTTCTAATAATCATATTTGACCGGGTTTTGAATAAGTTTGTATATGTTGTAGAAGATGAATTTAAGAAAGAGACCCAAAAATAAAGACTTAAATTTTAGTATAAACTACCCTTATGATGGAACGCGAAAAAATTCTTGTAAACTGTGCCCTGCCATATGCCAACGGGCCACTGCATCTCGGGCATATTGCAGGGGCATACCTGGGCGCCGACATATTTGTACGTTTCAACAGGATGATGGAAAAGGAGGTGCTTTTCATCTCGGGTAGTGATGAATATGGAACGCCAATTACAATCAGTGCCGAAAAAAACCATGTTACCCCACAGGAAATAGCCGATAAATTTCATAATATGCAGATTGAAACATTCAATGCACTTGATATAAACTTTGATAAATTTATGAGAACCAGTGATCCGGAGCACGATATAGATGTGGATGAATTCTTCCTGAACCTCCTGGAAAAAAATTACCTGGTGAAAAGATACATGGTTTCACCATTCTGCAAAACACTTAATAAGTTCATGCCGGACAGGTATATAGAAGGGACATGCCCGTACTGCGGATATGAAGGCGCCAGGGGAGATCAGTGCGATAACTGCGGTAGAACGCTGGATCCCATGGAATTGATAAATCCTGTATGTAATCTAGTTAATGAAACCCCGGTTTTCCGGGTTACAGAACATTTTTTCCTGACACTTGACTCGCTTCAGAAGGATCTTTCAGATTATATAGACTCAAAAACATACTGGAAACAGAACGTTTTGAAATTCACACAAAATTTCATAAATGAGGGGTTGCATCCCCGGGCAATAACCAGGGACCTCGACTGGGGTGTTAAAATACCGATTTCCGGTTACGAGAATAAAAAGATATACGTATGGTTCGAGGCACTTATCGGTTATATAACCGGTGCAAGAGTATACTCGAAGGAGATCGGAAAACCGGATTACTGGAAGAGTTTCTGGATGGACAGAAGTGTGAAATCATATTACTTCATTGGAAAGGACAATATACCATTCCATACAATAATATGGCCATCAATGCTCCTGGCCCATGGAGAATACAACCTTCCATACAATGTTCCTGCAAATGAATACCTCAGATTCGATGGAGAGAAATTTTCCAAGAGCCGTGGTATAGGTTTCACAGCGGATGAAATGTTAAAATTTGTTGATAAGAATTCATTGAGGTACTATATGGCATCCATACTCCCTGAAACTGGGGATTCTGATTTTTCACTACATGAGTTCCAGTATAAGGTAAATTCTGAACTCGTGGACAAATATGGGAATTATATATACCGCGTGGAGAGCTTTATTGAGAAAAATGGTCTTTCACCCCATATTCCTGAATCTTTTGATACCAATGACAGCGAAATATTGAATCTGATCCAAAGTAAATTTTCTGCATACTGTGAGGAAATAGAAAACCTCCATATAAAACGCGGGCTTTCCATATGGCTGGAGCTTGTAATGGCGGCAAACAATTATTTCACTGAGGCTGCACCGTGGAAGCTCATTAAAGTGGATATGGACAAATTAAATGAAAAGCTCTACATCTCTCTGAAGATGGGGCAGTATCTGACAGTCATGCTATATCCCTATGTACCTTCAGCCGCAATCAGCATCATGGAATCGCTGGGGATGCAATTGAACCCTGAAAAATCCACATTCTCAAAAATCCTCAATGATAATAATTTCCATGTTAATAAGGGTAATATACCCTTTGAAAAAATTGATCTGACAAACCCGAATGTGCTGGATATACAGCTTGCAACCGTTGTATCGGTGGAGAATCATCCATCAGCTGACTCTCTTTATGTTATAAAGGTGAAAGGGGATAAACTGTATACATCAGTATCTGATTTAAAAAAATATTATTCAGGTGAGGCGCTCACAGGCAGAAAGGTACTTGTACTCACCAATCTGGAACCTGCTGTAATCAGGGGAATAAAATCGGACTGTTTAATCTTGTCCGTAAAAAATGCTGGTTCAGTGGAACTTCCCACAGGCAGTGGAGTGGACGGGGAACCTGTGGCCGCCGGTAATTACACTTACAATGGTGATGGAACAATGACTTACAAAGAATTCCAGAAAATGCAGTTCAGTATAGCCTGCCATCATCTAATGGTGAAACTGGGAGAAAATCAGTACCCGTTGATGCTGAACGACGTATATATTAATTTATCTACAGAAATGCTGGATAATGTGGTGATAAAATAAATATAAAATGCAATACGTAATTCTATCTCTATCACAGAATTTGTCTTATGCAAATGTTTATTTAGGATTATTTAATTCACCTTATACTTTAAATGATTTCTATGATGCTGACTAAATTTGAAAAAGCGAGGATTATCGGGGCAAGGGCATTGCAAATTGCAATGGGCGCTCCTGTGATTTTGGATGTTTCGCCTGACATGATAGACCCCATAGATATCGCTATTTGTGAATTCAACAATGATGTTATACCGATTACCATAAGGCGGAAATAAAACTTTTAAAATATTTTTACGATCAATTCGCTTACGCCTTAAACAAAATATTAAATCTTTAATGATAATAGGTTTTCATGTTTACGAGGCGTGGGGATCAGGGTGAAACCGATAATGGGCTCAGGGTGCGTATAGGAAAGGATTCTCCAATGGTGGATTTAGAGGGTACATTCGATGAATTAAATTCATTCATAGGGAATGCCCTTATAAATACTAAATGGGAAGACATTAAAAATGACCTGATCAAAATTCAGAACGATGTTTTTGTTATGGGTGAGGATTTAACAGCTGAAAGCAAGCATAGAACCATAAAGGATGAAGATGTAAAATGGCTGGAACAGCGGGTGCTTGAATACAGGAAAGAAATAGGGAAAATAAAGCTTTTTGTAATACCTGATGGAAGTTTGCAGGCAGTTTCACTGCACATGGCCAGGACAGTTGCAAGGCGAACAGAAAGGCTTGCAGTATTCGTTTCTAAGCAGATGACCATGAACAAATATATTATGATATACCTGAACAGGCTTTCCTCCATGCTCTTTATGCAGGCTTTAGTATCAAACAAACGCCTTGGAATAGTGGAACGCATCTGGGATATTAATATTGAATCCTGATCATATCTCTCTTTTCCACTTCAGTGAATCCCCCGAAACGCCGTGAAAATTCATATATAAGCGAGGGTATAACCTTTTCCCGGGGTATATTGACATAGGATATGACATTGCTATTCATACCGCATGGATTTATGGGGGTAAACCCCTCCAGTACCGATGGCGATATATTGAGTGCCATGCCATGGTATGAAACATAATCATCCACAGCCATTCCCAGAGATGCAACCTTTCTCTTCTTCCCATTATCATCGACCCATATGCCCGGTTCTCCATAAAGCATGGCCATGTATCCGTAAGATTTCAGCATATCTATATAGGACTCTTCTATATTTTCAAGCAGTTTCCTTATCTCTTTCCTGCCATTGATTCTTACATCAAAAATAAAGTATGCAACAAGCTGTCCCTCACCGTGGTATGTTACATCCCCTCCACGATCGGTCTTGATTACATTTACATTGGTGTAATTTGCTGGATCGGCTTTTCTGCCAACCGTATAAACATTATAGTGCTCGAGGAATAGCACAGTATCAGGAATCAGGTTATTCTTCCTGGCACGCACAAGCCTGTACTGTAAATTGAGGGCATCATTATATTCTATTTTTCCCAGGTCCGTCCAGTAGTTAGTCATTTGTCTCAGCAGCATCCTTCAATCCTTCCGAAACCGTGGGATGTGGGTGTATTGTCAGGAACAGGTCATCTATGGATAGTCCTGATTCTACTGCCAGGCTGATTTCAGTTATGGATTCAGAAGATCTCGGTGCAGCAACTCCGGCACCTGTTATGCTTCCATCATCGTCATAGTACAACTTGAAAAAACCCTCTTTCTGATTCATTGTCAGAGACCTGGGATTTGCCAGTACGGGTATCTTGTTATATTTGCTTCCTGCTTTTCCTGTAAAGGCAATTTCCGGGTCTGTATACACAACAAAGGGCAGGGCCCTGTAATCTACTACTGTATCATTTCCCAGTATATTTTCTGCAGCAACATATCCATCATAGAATGCCTTATGTGCCAGCATGGGGCCTCCTGAAACATCCCCGATTGCGTATACACTGGATATATTTGTCCTCTTATGCCCGTCGGTCTTTATAAATCTCCCGTCCATCTGAATTCCGAGTTTTTCTATCCCAGTATCCGCTGTATTGGGTACACGCCCGACCGACATGAGTACAGTATCTGCCTCAATGCTGTCATTTCCCTCTACTGCCACAGTATACTTTCCGGTTTTCTTTACGGACTGTACCTTGCTTCCCGTCATGATTTTAACGCCCAGTTTCCTGAGTTTTTTATCAACCTCCCTGGCAAGGTCTTCCTCTATTTCCGGTAATATCCTTTCCTTCATTTCAATGATATAAACCTCGGACCCCAGTTTCCTGAAGGCTGTTCCCATTTCAATGCCTATATATCCGCCGCCTATTACAACAAGTTTTTCAGGGATATTTTCCATGGCAAGTATTTCCCTGTTATAGTAAACATCATCCATGCCTTTTATTTTTACAGGCACTGATCCGGTATCTATGACTATATTCTCGGTTGAATAATCAGTTCCATTAACAGTGACAGTATTTTTATCCTTTATGCTTCCTGTGCCGTAGACTATTTTCGCCCCGAGGCTGAGGCAAAGTTTTTCCGCACCACCGGTTATCCTTGTCACCATGGACTGCTTCCATTTCTGCCATTCCTTCATATCGAGATTGTAATTCATGGAAACCCCCGGCATATCCTTCAGGTATTCTATTCCCTCGCTCAATTCTATAAGTGCTTTGGAAGGGATGCATCCATAGTTCAGGCATTCGCCGCCGAATTTTTCCTTTTCAATGATCAAAACCTTTTTTTTATGCTTCAACAGCCTCAATGCAGAATAGTAACCACCGGCTCCGGACCCTATAAATGCAGCATCGAAATCCATTCAATCACCGATGTACATTAGAGGGTATTCCAGAACTTCCTTTAATCTGCCGAGGAAACGTGCAGCCTCTGCACCATCTATGAGCCTGTGATCGCAGGCCAGTGTGAGGTAAAGCCCCTGCCTCAGCTCTCCATTTACAAACCCTGAAGTTCTGGAGTTAACTTCCAGTATTGCAACTTCCGGATAATTAATTATGGGCGTGGCTATTATTCCCCCTATAGAACCTATATTTGTCACCGAAAACGTCGAACCCTGAACATCCTGAAGCTGGAGTTTTCCACTTCTAGCACGCTCTGCCATATCCTTTATTTCCTCAGATATCTGGAATATGCCCTTTGATGCAACGTCCTTAACAACCACAACAGTCAATCCCGATGGAGAATCCACGGCAACACCGATGTTATATTTCTTCTTTATTGTGTATGTCTTATTATTCTCATTATAAATTGCATTCAGTTTAGGAAAATCCTTAAAGGCAACCGTTACTGCCTTTACGAAGAAAGCCGTAAAGCTCAGGTATTTTTTGCCCGCATACTGTTTTATTGATTTTTCTATGTTTTCTGTATCTATGAAATCTGTAATTGTAAAATGTGGTATGATCTGCTTTGATTTGGTCATTTTATCAAATATTATCTTTCTTACTCCCGTTGGTGTTATGATCTCATCTTCACCGGAAGCCACGGTAACAGGTTTCGGTGCTCCGGCGGTTTTCTGGGATGCGAAGCTATCTATATCTTCCTTGGTTATCCTGCCATCAGGGGATGCCGGCTTAATCTTCAGAAGATCCACATCCTTCGATCTTGCATATGCACGAACTGCAGGTGTTGCCTTGACGCTGGGGATTTTTTCATCGGTGCTAATGGAAACCTCCTGTTTCGGGGTGGGCACCTCCTTCTTTTCCCCAGCCGGGCTGTTTGACTCATCAGGTGAGTCGATTTCCAGAATGGCCTCACCGATCATTGCCGTTTCCCCCTCATTGACCAGGGTTTTAACGATCTTGCCCGCAACAGGCGACGGTATCTTTACTGTTATCTTATCGGTCATAACCTCTACCAGTTCATCATCTTTTTTTACCGAATCGCCCGGTTTTACATTCCATTTTACGATTTCTCCTTCCTGAATTCCCTCACCAATGGGGGGTAAACTTACAGTATACATTTTTATCACCAAATCAGTATTTCAGCAGTTTCTCTATTGCTGCCATTATTCTTCTCTCGTTAGGCACATAGTATTCTTCCAGTGCAAATGGTATGGGTATGTCAAGCCCCGTGACCCTAAGAATAGGCGCGGCAAGATAATCAATTGCCCTCTCGGAAATAGTGGCAGAAAGTTCGGCTCCGACACCGAACATTTTCGGGGCCTCATGGACTATCAGTACCTTTCCGGTCTTTTTCACGCCTGCCATGATTGTATCAAGGTCGAAGGGGCTCAGGGTCCTCAAATCTATTATCTGGGCATTTACATTATTCTTTTCCACTGTACTTTTTACAAGGGGTACGGCGGGGCCATATGTCAATATCGTAAGGTCATCCCCCTCCCTTATGACGCTGGCCTTTCTCAAATCAACCTTATAGTAATCATCAGGAACCTCCATTTTTCCTGCATAATAAAGCCTCTTCGGCTCAAGAAATATAACCGGGTCATTCAATTCTATGGATGAAAGCAAAAGCCCCTTTGCATCATAGGGATTTGAGGGCGTTACAACCGTAAGCCCCTGTGTATGCGTGAAGTACACCTCTCCACTCTGGGAATGGTAAGGTCCGCCATGGACTCCTCCACCGTAAGGTGTTCTCAAAACCATGGGAAGGGTGTAATCCCCATTGGTTCTATACCTGAGTTTTGCCATCTGGTTGATTATCTGATCCATAGCGGTGTAAATAAAATCCTGGAATTGGATTTCTGGAATGGATTTAAGACCGGCCATGGACATGCCTATGCCGAATCCTACTATGCCCAGTTCGGCAAGCGGCGTATCCATAACCCTCTCCTTTCCATATTTAGCGAGCAATCCATCTGTTACCCTGAACACCCCTCCATCTGTGCCCACATCCTCTCCCAGAAGTATTATGGAATCATCCTTTTCCATAGCATTATTCAATCCACTGTTAAGCGCCTTTACCATTGTCATTTGAGTCATTGGATATCACCTCTTTCCTCGCTAATATACCATGGTTCCTGTTCATACAGGTTTCCCATCATGGTGCTCTTATCAGGCTTCGGTGCCTTTTCATATTTGTCTATAAGCTGTGATGTTGTTTCTTCCATATCTTTGTTTATATCATCTATGTCCTTATCGGTCAGTATAGCCATATCCTTCAGTATTTTCTGGCTGACGGTTACGGGATCTTTTTCTCCTCCTTCAACAACCGTTGTTGTCCTGTATTTATTAGGATCGTCCGCTGTGGAATGTGGCCCCATTCTGTAGGTCATTGCCTCTATCAGTAAAGGTCCAGACTCGGCATTTTCAAGGGCCTTCCTGGTTTCACGGTAAACTTCTATGAAATTTGTTCCATCTATTCTTACTCCGTTAAACCCGTAAGCTTCAGCCTTTTTGTAAATAGCACCCTTTGTTTCCTCATATGTCTGATTGAATGCCTTATCCTCCGTGGGGTATGTGGGAACAGATATTGCAAACTGATTATTTTCAACAAAAAATACCATGGGTAGATTATAAACCCCGGCAAAATTCATTGCAACATGGAAATCCGGGGTGGATGTAGCACCATCCCCGAATGTTGTTATTACGGAGCCATTCTGCTTTCTGTACTTTTTTGCATAGGCAATTCCTGTTGCCGATGTTAAATGCCCGGCAACAGGTGTTATTACCGCCCCAATATTATATTTCTTCAATGAAAAATGATCAGGCATATCCCTCCCTATTTCATTGTCGGTTGCCGTTGCAAATACCTGTGAGAGTATGGTATCCATAGGAATCCCCATCTGGAGAAGTACCCCGAAATCTCTGTAATACGGATAAAAGAAATCTTCTTCCCTTATGGCCATTCCCAGACCAATATGGATAGCTTCATGCCCCATCAATGGTATGTAAAATGGCAAAAAACCCTGCCTGCTCGCATTGAGCATTTTTTTATCAAAAAGCCTTTCCATTACAATGTTTTTATATGCTGTCAGCAAACCTTCCTTACTAATATCAGTTTCCTCAATCATTTTTACCCCTCATTTTAATAAATCCCTCGGCTGCTCTGTAAGATGTTCTCACCAGTGGCCCTGAGGCAACAAAGGAAAATCCAAGTTCATAGCCCTTCTCCTCAAAGGATTTGAATCTTTCCATGGATGAATATTCCTTAACTTCCAGCTGTTTCTTGCTAGGCCTCAGGTACTGTCCCACTGTCAAAATCTCAACTCCGGCATTTCTAAGATCCTTCATGGCATCAATTACCTCCCCATCAGTTTCACCGAGGCCAATCATTATTGATGATTTTGTTATTGCCTTTTTATCATTCTCTTTTATGTATTTAAGCACCGCCAAGCTCTGTTCGTATCCTGCCCTGGGATCACGCACAGAACCAGTTAACCTCCTTACAGTTTCAATGTTATGCGCTATTACATCCGGACCTGATTCTATTATCCTGTCAATATCCTCATGATTGCCGCTGAAATCCGGGATTAAAACCTCTATTTTTATTCCAAGCTCCTTTACTTTTTTCACTACAGCAGCAAATGCCGAAGATCCCCTATCAGGAAGATCATCCCTGTCAACAGATGTTATCACCACATAATCAAGTCCCATTAATTTTACAGATTCATATACTTTTTCGGGTTCCATGGGGTCCAGAGGTATCATATTTCCATGGGTAACTGCACAGAACCTGCAACCACGGGAACAGTTGGAGCCCAGTATCATAAATGTTGCAGTTCCACTTTCCCAGCATTCGCTGATGTTGGGGCAATGTGCTTCTTCGCAAACCGTATAAAGATCTCTGGATGCCAGGGTATTCTTTATGAATGTATAGCGTTCTCCTGTGGGCAATTTCACCTTATACGGCACTTTCATCATGGGTCATCCATTAGTAGAAAATATATAAACTTCGCGTTATTAACATTAACAAGTGCCCAGTATTCTACATAGAATTAGACAGTTCATCATTCTTTAATATACCGGTACATCTTTATGGCATCCCTGTTTGGCACAACATCATGTACCCGGATAATGTCAACCCCGTTAAGACTCAGGTAAATGGAGGTAGCAATCGTCCCTCCAATCCTTTCTTCAACACTGCTTCCTGTTATCTTGCCGATAAATCCCTTTCTTGATGTTCCGAATAATGTATCAAAACCAAGGAAAAAAGACCACGGAGATCTGAGGATAGACATATTCCCTTTAAAATCTTTTGAGAATCCTATCCCTGGATCAAGTATAATATTCCCGGGATCAATGCCGGCTTTAACCATGGAATCCAGCCTGTTATAAAAGAACATATTTATCTCTGCAAAAATATTGTCATAGTATGTGAGGTTCGTCATATTCTGGGGAGTTCCCCTCATATGCATTACAATGCATTTTGTTCCGTTATCCCTTGCAAGTTCCACCATACGGTTATCCCCGAATCCGGATATATCATTGATGTAATCGATTCCATACGCCATGGCCTTTTTTACCGTTTCATAATGCCTGGAATCCAGGGATAAAGGTATGTTTGAGACCGATTTTATATATTCTATGACATTTTTGATTCTTGAAAATTCAGTTTCCGGATCAACTTCTGCGCTTCCCGGTCTTGTGCTTTCACCGCCTATATCGATAATATCCGGCTTCATATCAATCATACTATCTATTTGCGATGTGTTGCTGATTCTTGATCCATTGAAAAAAGAATCCGGGGTTGCATTCAGTATTCCCATGATCCCTGTCTTTTTA
>JAKADL010000022.1 GCA_021820565.1 Thermoplasmata archaeon | reverse complement strand
AGTTCAGAAGTATTGCTATGACTGGAAGCAGTATTTACAAATATAAAAAGCATAGTTACTCTACCGGTAGAACCCTGAACTATACAATGGATGGCTTTGTCATAAGGGATGATTCTGATATGGAAATAAACATAGCATCTCTGGATCAGGAATTAAAAAGTAAGGGAGTGCGTGAAAATTATGATATTCTTGGAGAAATCGATTATTTCAGGAATACCGGGGATATAGTTAAATATCTTGCGCTGGGTTGCGATTCTATCATAATTTCTTACAGGATATTCCAGGAAGGATTGAATAACAGCTCCAGTAATATCAGGGAAAAAGCTGTGAACTTCCTAATTGGAATTAAAAAGGAAATTGCACTGATTTCAGGAGCAATGGGAATAGCCAATTTACAGTATTCCATTGTTGGAAATACCGAATTGTTGAGGGCTATAAATCTTGACAATAATGTGGCAAGAAAAATAAATGTTGCGGAGGCGGGGTCCACATGAATTACATACCTTCAAGTTGCGGTCTATTCGGCATTATGAGAAAAAATGATTCTCCAAAAATTTCAGGCAATGTACCGGTTAAATGCCTGGATTACATCAGGTACCGTGGAAGTGACAAGGGTTCAGGATATGCGTCATTTAACCTTAATGAAACAAATAGTTTTACAGTTAAAATATTTTACAGGGATGAAGAAGAAAAACTGCAGGCATTGCTTCAGAATAACGGTATAACAATACACGGTTCTTATACAGAAGCAGGTAAATCAATAAAAAGTTGCTGTTATGATGTGGCTTTTGAGAATAGCAGGTCCCTGGATGACGTTAATGCAGCACTCTGGGATGAGGGCACTGGAAGATTATACAGTGCCGGAAAATCACTTCTTGTATACAAAGGTGTTGGATACCCTGATGATGTCGGTAACGAATATGCTTTAGATGAAAAGGAAGCCGACATGTGGCTGGCACATACAAGACAGCCCACAAATTCTCCTGGATATCTGCCTTACTGGTCGCATCCATTTTCCACATTTAATATAGCAATAGTGCACAACGGTGACATAAGCTCATTCGGTGCAAACAGAGAGTACCTGAAATCAAAGGGCGTGACAAGTTTTGTAGGCACTGACAGCGAGGTGATAGCCCACATTTTCAAGGAACTGGTTGGAGAATATGATTTGATTACTTCATTGAAAATAATGTCCGGAAATATGGATAATCCACAGATCAGGTATAGAACAAGGGGATGCGTTCTGGACGGCCCGTATACACTCATCATAGGCTATGATGATGGACAGGATATATACATGATTGCCATGGCTGACCGCACAAAACTAAGGCCTGCCATACTCGGTGAGGATGAAAAACACATTTTCATAGCCAGTGAGGAAAGCCAGATAAGGATCATGAGCCCGGATGCAAAAATATGGACCCTTGAACCGGGGTCGTTTTTCATTTCTTCCCTAAAAAATGGAATAATTAGTTCAGGAAGGGAAAAACATAAAAATACAGAAAAATTGGGTATTGCCCGTGAAAAAGGCATTGATGCGGCAAATATAGCTTATAACATGCTTGACCCTGAAATAATCAAATCCCCTGGAAACCGGGCGTGTGTAAATAATGTTGCAGGTCACAGATATATAGGCATAACATTTCCTGATGAACACCGCAATGTCACATTATACGGGAATGCGGGTAATTGCCTCATGAATCTAAACGAAAATAATACAGTAACGGTCAGGGGCAACGTGGCCGACGATTGCTGTGATGCCATGAACGGAGGTTTGTTGAAAATATTTGGAGATGCTGGTGATGTCCTTGGCCAGGCGCTGAGCGGCGGGAAAATATACATAACGGGGAATGTGGGGAATAGAACATGCATACAGATGAGAGAATATGGGAATTCCATTCCACATGTTGTTATCAGGGGAAAATTCGATGATTATCTGGGAGAATATATGGCCGGTGGTACAATTCTGGTATTATCCGATAACGGTGGAAATTTCGGTAAGTATATCGGATCAGGTATGCTCGGCGGCAGAATATTTATAAGGGGTATGGTGAAAAGCAAGAATATAGGGGTACAGCCACCACTACCGGTCAAAATAGGTATGTTAAAAGCACTAAAAATTGCCGGTATAATTGAAAAATCTGAATACATCAGACTGATAAGGAAAAATTTCATAGACATAATAGAAGAACTTCCTGAAGATGCACAGATTTATGCGAGAAAGTATTATTCAGGGCATCAAATTCCTGATTATAGCTATAGAAATCTTTCCTCTGAGGAAAAACATGATTTAAAAATTATTTTATCCGACTTCGATAGAGAAATGGGTAGGAATAGTATGAAGTACCTGGAAGATAAATTTACGGTGATAGTGCCCAGAAAAAGTTAATGGCTGAACAATAGAAATTTATAATGCTGTAAATATTGTACAGAAATACTGAACTTTATAATTTTACATTTATTTTCTCGGGGATGCCCAAAAGATCGTTGTCATTCCAGTATTTTTTGTATATGATAGTTATGGATGCCAGTACCGGTATTATCAGCAATGCAAATGTCTTTTCGAAGCCGATGTAAGGAATTATTGCTGCAAATATCAGGGGTATTATCATGAACAAACCCATATTGTATGAATAGTAATACGAATTGACGGCATTCCTCTCTTCAATTGTTGATCCTCTTGATATTTCTACTGTAGATACGGGAAATATAGATCCATGTGGAATTCCGAGCAGCATCATTACGGCAACAAATGCAGCATAATCCGGAAGGAATGGAAACAGTATAAGGGCGAAAATAGTGATCGCCGGAGCAAAGATCAGTGGGTTTCTGAGATTTTTGAATGGCCTTATACTAATGTACATTCTGGTCACCATGGAGACCGCAAAGAAGAAAACGAATGGTAGATATGCCATGTAACTGCTCACATGGAATCTGGTCTCCGCAAATATTGCAAGGAAAACTGTGAGGGCGGCAAAGGGAACATTATATGTTGTAATAGTGAGTGTTGAGGCGACAAATCCTTTATTTTTTCGTATGAATGCACCGTGTGTCTCTTTTTTGTTTTCAGGGAATTCCATGAAAAAGGATGTAACTATGCCTATAAGGCCAAGTGGCGCAAAAAATAAGAATAGTGTTCTGTAGCTTACCAGAGTCAGTAAATAGGTTTCAAGACTCGGACCGAATACCAGGCTGAAACTCAGTCCCACCGAGTATATTCCCAGAAGCTTTTCCCTGCTGGTTTTATCCGGATATAGCGTTGCAGATGTTACGATGTTTGGCAGAATTATTCCATATGCTAATCCTATTACAAAAGAAATTATGAATACACTTATATCCCCGGAAAAATAATATGATATCATGAGTCCGGTTAATACAAAATTTGCGACTATGAACATTCTCTTTCTAAGAACAGAGCCCATAATCGGATTGATTAATAATGTTGCTAAAACCGTACCCAGATAAATTATGGCTGTGACCAGTGCAGTTCCGATATATGAAAAATTCAGTATGTATTTAGAATACAGTGGCACAGTAGTAACCACCATGTTGTTTGTACTCCTCATGGATATAGCCATTAAAATCAGAATTACAGAATAAAGAATGAAAAGCCTTTTACCGGGAACCTGTTTGTTCATAACCGTTCAGTACACAATTTTATAAAGCACTTGGGCTTCAACGCAAAATTTAAAAATATGTGTATATGAAAAATATCTCCTTTAAAATCATGTTTATTTATTCTGGAATTCGGGTTTTATTATCATTTTTTTGAATCCGTACATGATATCGCTGTCCAGTCTGTCCTCCGGTTCCGGAGTTTTAACTTCATAGGAAGCCACCTTTTTTGAAAATTCTTCCAGTGCTATCTGTGCTTCCAGTCTGGCCAGTGGCGCCCCCAGACAGAAGTGTATTCCCTGGCCGAAAGCCATATGCCTTTTTGTTTTCCTGTGGGGGTTGAAACTCTCTCCTTCCGTAAATATTGTTTCATCCCTGTTAGCTGAACCCAGGTAAAGGAAGAGGATATCATCCTTCAAAATCTCTGTGCCGTGCAACTCTGTATCGGCCTTTGCAAATCTCCTGGTAGATTGAACAGGAGACCTGTATCTGAGAGTTTCTTCAACAACGGATGAGATATAGCCGGTATTGCTTCTCATTTCACTGTATACTCCGGGAGATTCATAAATTGATAGAAGTGCATTTGTAATCAGGTTTGTGGTTGTTTCATTTCCTGCAACCAGAAGTAGTATTGCAAATCCTGCTATTTCCCGGTCCGAAAGTTTCCTGCCATCTATTTCCACCCGGGACAGGCGGCTTATGAGACTATTTCCATTTCCATTCCTGTCTATTTTACTATAGAAATAATCTGCCATTTCGTACTGTGTTTCAATATCCGGCCCTCTTCCAAGAGATGTTGCTAATTTATCGGACCATGTTCTGAATATTCCTGAATCTGATTGGGGTACACCGAGCATTTCTGATATGACGGTAATCGGGAGTATATAAGAAAATTGTGTTACTTCATCCTGCCATTCTCCATTCCTCATATTTGCTATCAGATCCGAAGCTATTTTTCTGACACGGTCTTTATAAGATTCAATCGTTGCCGGAGTGAAAGCATCATTCACAAGATTTCTCAATGTTGTATGTACTGGCGGGTCCAGTATCAATATGCTCGGGGTGGTTTTCTGGTTCAGCATTTCTGCCATTTCATGCCCAAGGCGATCTCTGAACTGGGATGAAAATATGCGATAATTGGATAAAACCTCTGAAATTTCTTTGTATGAGAAAATATGAATTGCGTTTCCCTCCCTGAAAACTGGGGATTCTTGTCTCATTTTTTTATACCATTCAAATGGCTCCTGTGTGTAATCCGGTACATTCATTAATTTAAATATCCAGGTTATATATTATACTTATCAATGTCTTTTCAGTAGTTACCGGCATAATATTTCAATCAATAAAAATAAAAAGGATTGTATTATTAACTTCTGACATGATTCAAAAGTATAGCAATGGCAGAGCAGTCTATAACGACGATTTTGACTGTATACTGGTATCAAATGCCAAGATGAACAGTGAGGAACGTGATGCCATTGTTAATTCAGTTTATTCCGCAGATAATGATTTTATATTGATCTTCGGCAAGCAGGGATTTCTGACATTTATCTACGGAATTCTCATAAAACTATCATTATCGGTGAAGAGGGGGAAAATTCTTCCTTTCGGCACTGTTTACTCCCGGAATGCCTATGAATACCTTGTATCAAAAAATCTTATACCATCGGCAGGAAAAAATATGGTACTCGGAAATGCTATGCTTCTTAAAAATCGAAGTTTTCAGTATAAAATTGTAAAGACAGGGATAAAATGCAGTGAAATAATCTCATTCGGTGATTTTTTAGACCTTACTATCAAGAGAGGCAATATGTTCAAATATGTCCTTGTAGGCATTTCAGGAGTAGCTGTCAATGAGATAATACTTCTGATGCTCCATGATATTATTGGCCGGGATTTGAGCATTCTGCCCGCTATTGAAATATCTATTATCTGGAATTTTGTATTCAATAATAAATTTACATTCGCTGGTAAGGGACATTTCTACGGTAGACTTGCCAAATATAATGCATTTAACCTGATTGGATTCGGGGCAAATCTCGGTGTTTACTATTCAGCGTTATTTTATAAAACAAACATATATGTAGCTGATTTTCTTGGGATACTTGTTGCATTTATAATAACGTATACAACGGCAACTCTTATTGTGTGGTAACATGGAAAGAGAGGGGGAAAACCGGCTTCAACGGATAATATTAAATGAAATTGCTACCGTACTTATTCTCTGTGCTTTTGTTTCCTTCGGACTTTTCGGATATCTCAATGTATATGCCATAGTACTGGAGACCATTCTGCTGCTGATTTCAGCATTCGTGCTGGTAATATCGAATTTGAATGGGCATATACGTTATACCATGGTATATCAGCAGGCTTTCGTCTACTCTTCAATGCTTCTTGCAGACATGGCCGTGGATATTACAATTTCAAATATGCTGTTTAAAATAATACTCATGATTATAGCCACTGCATCCTTGCTTTTTGTATCCTATAAATTTTACAGGAATCCTTCTCTTTACGATTTTCTCAGGGACAAGACTGCGGTTGCAAGGCCTGCTTATATTACAATAGCCATAATATTCATTATAATTGTATCCACAATTTCTGTAGTATTTATATTTGAACCCACCGATGAATTCCTTATAGACCTTTATTCGGCTATTAAATTCATGCACGGGTTCAATCCCTATAATCCAGCAGTGACTGCTGGTGTGTTTTCCTATTTTAAAACGTTTAATCTCGATCTGAACGTGACCCCCACAATGTCCGGAAAGGATATTACATTGCTGGGATATCCGGCACTGGCTTTTCTAATTTACATACCATACATATATATCGGAAAATTTGCCAATTTAATAATATCAGTGATATCGTTTATTCCTTTTGCACTTGTATATTTTAAATTCAGGGATAAGAAGATAGCACTTTACGCCATTCTTTCTATATTACTCAATATTATATTCCTTTACGCCTCTGCATTTTCCCTGATCGGGCTGGTATGGATTGTATTTCTAATGGCATCCTATTATTTCAGGGAAAAGCCTATTTATTCTGGGCTATTCTTCGGGTTGTCATTATCTGCAAAACAGTTTCCTGCGTTTATGTTTCCCTTCATGTTCTATATGATATACAGGGAAAAAGGATTAAAGGACGCAATAAAATGGACAGTTTCTGCATTTATTCTGTTCATAGCAATAAATGGCTATTTCATTGCAAGATCTCCGGTACTGTATTTCAGGGACATAATGTCGTCCGAAACCATGAATTTGATAGGAATAGGATTCGGCCCCTCACAGATATCTTTTCTGAACTTTGTTCATCTGCCCACTGATTTTTTTACTGCCCTGTTGATTGTTTCATTCATATTTTTCATTGCAATGTACGTTATGCACTATGATACACTGAAATTCACATTATTTGTTTTCCCATTATTTTTTATGATATTCAATTATAGACTTCTTATAACATACGTGGCATTCTGGCCCATCATATCTGTACTGTCAATAGAGGACATTGACTATAAAAGGAAGCTAAACATTGATAAAAGGGCATTGAAACGTTATGCAGCATATGCAGTGGCAGTATTAGTAGCTGTCATGGTCATAGGTGCCTATTATAATGCAACTGCACGGGACCCTGTAAAAATAGATTCTGTGCATATGATATTAGACCATGGAAACGCCAGTGGAATTATGGTAAATGTAACATATACGGGATCTGCGCCTGAGACCATTTATTTCAGAGGGGTAATTAACGAGACAAACTATAATGGTCTGCTTTTCAACTATTCCGGAAATCTAATCAAAGCTGGAAAATCAACTATTATACTCTACCCCGTCCGGGGAGAAACCATTCCGGATAATATAACCCTGGACCTGATTGCATACAATGGCACTGTACAGGGTTCGGCTGCATATAAGGTGATGAACTGGAATGTCACAGCTTACCATGATTTGCTATATAATCCTCCGCAAAATAGGTTATCACTAAGTCAGAGCCTGCCCTGAACAAGGATGTCAGTGCCTCAACTGCGGTCTCCGGTGAAAGAAGGTGGGAGGCTATGGCATTCTTGATCATGCTGTATTCCCCACTTACCATGTATGTTGCAAGTGGCATATTATAGTACTCCTTTGCCCTGTAAATCATGTCAAGGTAGAATAATGCCGGTTTTACCATTATAATATCAGCACCCTCCTGTATATCAAGATCTATTTCCCTCATGGCCTCATCGCCATTGTGGTAGTCCATCTGGTAGCTCTTCCTGTCTCCGAATTGCGGGGTTGAATCAGCAGCATCCCTGAATGGGCCGTAGAGATTGGATGCAAATTTAGAGCTGTATGCCATGATAAGAGTATTTATATAACCCTCCTTATCCAGGGCATCCCTTATGGCGCCAACCTGGCCGTCCATCATTCCCGACGGTGCAACCATATCAACACCGGCCTCTGCGTAGCTTACTGCTTCCATACCGTAAATTTCGAGGGTTTTATCATTATTTACATAGCCATTTTCTATTACACCGCAGTGGCCTGTATCGGTATATTCGCAGAGGCACAGGTCTGCAATGGTATTCAATGATGTATTTTTCTTTGCAGATGCAATGGCTTTCTGTACTATGCCGTTTTTATCGTATGATGATGTGCCACATGAATCCTTTTTTGCCGGTATTCCAAAAATGATTATGTTTTTGACACCGATTTCTTCCAGATGCATTATATATTTTTCATATTCAGAAAGCGAATAGCGGTAAATGCCGGGCATGGATTTGATTGCAGTTTTGCTTTTTTCCGTTTCATCAACAAAGACGGGCATTATCAGTTTATCAGGATTTATACTGGTCTCCCGGAACATATTTCTGATATTGCCGTTTAATCTGTATCTTCTTAATCTTTCAACAGGGAACATAACCCAATTATTATTTCAGGCTAATTAAATATTTTCAATTCAAAGTTTTCCACGGG
This sequence comes from Thermoplasmata archaeon, assembly GCA_021820565.1. Lineage (GTDB taxonomy): Archaea > Thermoplasmatota > Thermoplasmata > Thermoplasmatales > Thermoplasmataceae > Ferroplasma. Next base: position 8,467 of record JAKADL010000022.1, on the reverse strand, counting down.
ATTTCATATACTGGAGATAAAAACCCGGATATTCTTCATATTCTATGTCATCAAAATCACCGGCCTCCATGAATCCTTTAAGCCTCAGAATGCATGAATCACATCTACCACAGGCTTTTTCCCTGCCATTGTAGCAGGACCACGTAAGCTTATATGGGACTCCCAGTTTTCTCCCCAGTTTTACTATATCTCCCTTTGTCAGGTACTGTAATGGAACGTTTATCCTGAATCCATTTTCAATGCCGTATTCCGTGCCAAGGTTCAATGTTTTCTCCATGGCATTGTAAAAATCAGGCCTGCAATCGGGATATCCGGAATAATCTATGGCATTTGCGCCTATGAAGATAGTTCCGGCTTTCATTACCTCTCCATAGGCTGCTGCAAGTGCAATGAATATAGTATTCCTTGCAGGTACGTAGGTAACTGGAACGCTTCCATCTATTGCATCAATGCCGCGCTCAGGGACGTCAATATCGTCTGTGAGCGCCGAACCGCCGATCTGCCTGAGGTTTATATTTATCTTTTTGAGATCAAGTCCGTAATAACTGCATATTTTCTCAGAACTCTGGATTTCTCTGGAATGCCTCTGCCCATAATCAAAACTCAGTGGAAAAACTCTATATCCATGATCCAGAGCATACGCTAGAACAGTGGGAGAATCAAGACCCCCTGAGAGCAAAACAACAGCCCTTTTATCCTCCATGGTACCCTATGTTCATGGACTATTATAATTTATACAGTGGTCTCTTTCCGTTCAGCACATTAAAGAGATTTATTGCAGCTGTTTCTGCCATTTTATCCCTGGTTTCATATGTTGCACTGCCCAGATGTGGTGTCATGACAACATTTTCCATTGATGCAAGAGGATTTTTGCTGTCAACCGGCTCATTTTCGAATACATCCAGTGCAGCACCCCTGATAATATGGTTTTCCAGGGCCCTTACAAGGCCATTCTCATCGACAACCTTACCCCTCGTGCCATTTATCAGAAATGCTGATTTCTTCATCTTTGAGATTCTTTCATAGTTCATGAAATGGAAAGTTTCACTATTCAGATCAAGGGCAATCACAACAAAATCAGATTCAGAGAGGAGATAATCCAGATCGACATATTCTGCATTTACATTATGTATGGTTCTGCTGTAATAGAGACCTTTCATATCAAATCCTTTAGATCGTTCGAGCACAGCCTTTCCTATACGCCCCATACCTATGAATCCAATAGTTTTACCATGCACTTCTGATCCCAGCATGAATCCCGGTTTCCATCCGGATTGCCACCCATTATCACGTATTAAGCGATCTCCTGAAACAATATTCCTTGCCACTGCCAGCATTATACCGAATATCAGGTCGGCAGTAGCTTCAGTGAGTACCTCCGGCGTGTATGTCACGGTAATACCCCTGGATTTTGCATATTCAACATCGATATGATCGTAGCCAACACTGTACGTGCTTATTACCTTTAATCTGGTTGCATGATCAATTATTTCCCTGTCTATCTTCTCGTTGAGTGTTACAAGGATTCCATCAGCATCCCCTATGTTGGAAATGATCCATTCCCGGATGTCACCGTCTCCGGGAAAAAATTGTATATTGAAATTTTCATGGCCATCCAGATAATTTCCCGGGACATGCCGGGTAACAAGAATTTTCATCATGGATAAATATTATAATTTCCCTAAATAATTTTGCCCATATGCCCGGGTTAATTTCTGGCATAACCATAAACATTAATTATATAGAATGTATTGGGTTTATTGAATTGAGCTTAATCACTTCTATTACTGTTGGTCTGATAAAATTCGTTGATGTACTTATCATCAAACTTGGTCTTACAGGTGTATTTTTCCTGATGCTTCTTGAAGGGATGCTTCTGCCGATTCCATCGGAAGTTGTTATGACTTTTTCAGGATATCTCGCATTTTATGGCCTTCTGGATTCCTTTGGTCCATATACATCCATAGTATTGCTGCTTCTGGCAGGATCTGTCGGAGACCTTGTAGGTGCATGGATTGCCTATGCTATAGGCAAATATGGTGGTGATCCATTTATAATCCATTACGGTAAGTATTTCTTTCTTAAAAGTGATACCATAGAAAGAACAAAGGCCTGGTTTTATAAATACGGAGACATTTCGGTATTTACAACGAGATTTCTTCCGGTATTCAGAACATTTATCTCAATACCTGCCGGAATAGCAACAATGGATTTTAAAAAGTTTTCAATTTATACACTTACAGGTGATTTGATTTACAATGCAGTATTGATTTATCTGGGAATACTTTTCGGGTCTCACTGGGAGCTTCTTCTGAAATACTTTGATGAATTTTCCTATGTGGGGATTGCAGCCTTTATAATTGTCGTGATATATCTTATTTTGAGAGTTTTCAACTCAAGAAAAAAACAGGATATATCATTAAACAAATAAATAATATACTAATAAAGAATATACTGTGATATGTTTTCCGATTCTCCAGAAGAAGTGAACAAATCGTTTAAATATCTAATTATTTCAAGGGCTACCAGAAGCTCGGCTTTAATATTCGTTACTCTTGCATTGCCACTTTATCTTCATTTTCTTCATTTTTCTGTAATATTTATCGGACTTCTTTATATACCTATTACATTATTCAATGTATTTTTGACATTGATTCTGGGAAGACTGGGTGATAAAATCGGATATTCCAGAATACTGTTTATAGGAGAAATATTCCCAGTTGCCGGTATGCTTTTAATCACCGTATCGACAAACATTTATTTTATTGCCACAGGTGCAATAATAGCCGGAATAACAGGAGGAGCAGGTGGCATGCGCGGGGCATTCTCACCTGGAATGACCGCTTTTGTCGCAAATAATTACGGAGCGGAAAACAATAGGGTGGGGAGACTGTCTCTTTTACTGGCCACTGCATCTGCTTTTTCCATATTCGGTGGTTTATTTTTGAGTTCCTATGTATATATAGAAAATATTATTGGAGTAATTATGTTCTACCGCACATTTTTCTTTGTTTCATTTATACTTGTATTTGCATCGCTCATATCCCTATCCCGCCTCAAAGAATATAGAAGGCCGAAAAAAACTACCAGAGTTATGAAAAAACAGAGCTTCGGGTTTCTTTTGAGAGTTATTTTACCGAATAGTATTAACGCTGCTGCTATAGGCATTTCAATGCCATTGCTTCCCCTGCTATTTGAACTTAAATACCATGTAGACCCCAGTGTGATAGGATATACATATACGGTGGGTTATGCGGTTACTGCAATAGGGTCTTATGTATCCGGAAAATACATCAATGGAATGTTTGATTCCCTGAAAATAGCGTCAATAGCCCATGTATTGCAGGGAGCACTCTTTATTATAATTGCATTTACACCATTCTTCTTCCTTGCCAGCGTAATTTATGTGGGAAGAATGGGAATAGCCGGTATCGGGTCTCCAATGAGGGGGGCCATTAATGTTCGGGGGATTGACAAAGAGGATTACGGCACGTCTACTGCTATACAGGGCGTTTCAGGTAGGGCATCACAGCTCACAAGTGGTGCATCCGGTTACCTTATGGATTTAAATTTGGCTTTTCCCCTTCTGATCGGTGGTTCACTGCAGGCTATCGGAGGGGTGCTTTACTATACAATGATAAAATCATGGCGTCCCGGAAAATATGATACAAAGGATAAAGCAAAGGCATAACAGGAAATGATTAGGATTGTAGAAACCCATATTAGCTACCTCCTTTAAAAATATTTTAGTTACTGTGCAGATTGACTTTTTAATGCCCGGTATTTCTTGATTTATTATCACCAATGGAAATAGTTATCTCATAATGTATAGTTCATCGGGGCAAATGGGTGTTTTGATGTAGATATCAAGAATATTATATAAAAATTCATGAAAAGATAGACCTGATTTTATCATCCAGGTTTATTGCGCCGAGACACAGAACTCTCAGAGGCTCCTTTGCAATGACTGTCATGGACGCATTTTTTAGAGCCATGCCGAAACTGTCAGCCTCTGAAAAGCCCAGGTAATATGAAGCTATGGCACGTATGGGGTCTGAATGTGATACAAATATGTATTTTCCATGATTGTCGTCAATGCAACCCTTTACCCGCTTCCATAAATGTTCCCATGGCTCCATTCCCAGATCGTCCCTTAGAGCTCCCGTGATGTGGGAATTTGGATATAGTTTTTCCTGAAATTCAGTAATACTGTGGCCATTTGCCTTTCCCAGATCTATTTCCCTGAGGCGATCATCTACCTTAATATCCAATCCAGTATAATTTGATATTATTGTAGCAGTATCATATGCCCTTTTTATCGGGCTGCTTACGATACCGTCAAATTTCATTCCCTGCAGCTGCATGGCAGTTCTTTCAGCCTGCATTTTACCTGTTTCTGTAAGGGAATTGTTTTCATTATCATCTGATAAAAGTTTTGCAACATTTATATCACTTTCCCCATGTCTTATGAATATATAGGCCCTCATGAATAGTGATAAAACTACCATTAATAAATATATATTATAAACATATTTGCCGGATTTGCTTCCAGTAGAGTAAAGTATAGATACATAAAACTTATCTCTATATTATGGAAATTTTCAAAAAGGAAAGAATTATTACAACAACAAAAAGTATCTCCGATCTGGTTAACGCATTTTCAACTTATCTCACTGATAATAAATGGAAGGTTCAGAGCAATGTAGAATCCGACAAGGCAATATTACAGGCTCAAAAATTCGGTATTTTAAGAGGTCTTGTTGCTGCTGACCGTGCCCTTACCTTTGTATTTACCTCAGATTCCGGGCAGATTAAAGTTGAGGTCGGCGTCGGAAGGCTCCTGGGCGATATTGCAGTTACAGCAATAGAGGTTATCCTGATTTCCGAGATATTTATTGTTGTGGATATTCCGGAGATTGCATGGTCCGACCATGTAGAAAAGGAACTTCTGGATGAGTTGCAAAATCTTGCCAATCAATAACAACTTGGTTCGCTCAGTATACTAAGTGAATGACAATTCAGTATAAATTAGATTTTTAATACAATACCTTTTTACTCTTCAATTCACACGAATATAGAATTTAATATATAATTAAAAATCATCCATTACGGAGATATGGACAAAAAGGAATTATCTACATTCCCGGTTTACGGCGCGAGGCTTATTTATGGCATAAACTGGTTTGCTATTGCTCCGGGCTTTATCCTTATAGAAAGCCAGCTCCGTTTATCCGAGTTGCAGATCGGATTTGTTGCAACAAGTTTCTTTGTGGGACTCATGCCATTCCAGTTTATCGGCGGGATTCTTGCATCCAGAATTTCCCCAAAGTACATAGCTATTTCAGGCCTATTCATTATAGGGATGTTCTCCATACTAACAGGCATTTCAGAAACATTTTTCGAACTTTTTGCATCGCGGATGTCAGTGGGCATAGGAAGTGCCCTGTTTTCCTCACCGGCACTTGCATTTTTATCTGAAAATAGTGATGGTAATACAATATCTAGAAGAACTGGAATGTACAACGCATTATTCGGAATAGGATCAGGGATAGGCATTACGGGATGGATATACCTTGATTCAGTTACAGGCTGGAGAAATTCCATGTTTATTTCTGGAATTCTTGCTCTTGCCGTAATTCCATTCATGTCCATGATCTCGGAAAAGCTACATAAAGAGTATAATTATGGCGGATTCTCGATCAATTATAAAAATATCATATGTAATAAATACAGATGGATGCTGGGGTTTTCAGCTGGAATCGGTGCACTGTCTGAAACGGTCATCGGGCAGATGTTTGTATACTATTCAGAAAAAACACATATAATGAGCCCGCTGGATTCTGGGATAACCGTCTCGATGTATTTTATTATGGGATTATTTGGAGGGTATATATATGGAAAATACTTCGGTTTATCCAAACATAAAACGTATATTTATGTATTTACTGCTATAATAACATCACTTCTTTTTATATCTATTCCATTTGCCGGTAACGTGTACATTTTAACAGCAATTGTATGGATTATCGGTGCACTGACAGTTGCTGTGCTTACCATGCTTTATTATATGGTAATGTCAATTGACCATGATAACAGGAACAGGTCATTTTCACTTGGGTTCAATAATTTTATGCAGAAAATTATAGCAGTTGTTTCACCGGCACTTTTTGTCTATATTGCATTGAATATAAATTATTCATATTCATGGTATATACTGGGTATTTCCGGGCTTATTCTAGTGTTTTTATATCCAGGGATTTATGAATCGCATAATAGAAATGACATGACCGTAACAGGATTTTAAATTTAGCTCTGGTATATTCAACAACATTGAATGAGCATTTAAATTATTGAAAAACGGGCCCGGTGGGATTTGGACCCACGATCACCGACTTAGAAGGACGGTGCCTTATCCATACTAGGCCACGAGCCCGCTTCCAATATTTTAGGATATAATATAAGTATTTCTATGTCAGTTCATGTGGTGCACATTTTTATAGTTTATTCATATCATTGGATACAATGCCTGCGCCGGAGGATATACCTTTTTCTGAATTCGGGAAACCAGAAAAAATCAAAAAAATTAACGGAGTGCTTTCCTTTGACAATGACCTTTCCGGGTTTCAGGGAAAGAAGGTTTATCAGTATGTATTCTTTTACTGGGTTTCTGATGATTCCATAATCAGCAGTGGCAAAAAAACCGTAAAAATCTCAGTAAATGGAAATCTTTTGCAGAGAAAGGTTCTGTACAGGCAGAATATATTTGACAGATTTGGGGACACTAAATGGTCTTTCAGGGTAGGAAATGCAGTAAACAGCGGGATAATATTATGTTATTACCATAACAGGGAAGGGAAAAAATCATTTGCACATATATTCATAGACCCGGCATTGAAGAGAAAAGCTGCAAAAGCCGTCCAGCAAACACTGGTAAGTTCAGCTGAAAAATACGGCATGGCCATAAGGGAGGAATATGTATTTTATGAGTATATAGACAGTGAGAATTATAAAGAGTCAGAACCTGGAATCGAGCAGACTGGCGATAAGGAACTCTTCAGTGTTCTTGAGATTGAACCGACTGATAACCCGGAAATAATCAAAAACGCATACAGAAAAATGGCAAAGTTATATCACCCGGACCTTACAACTCCCGAAAATGAAGAAGAGTATTCAGAAAAAATGAAAAATATAAATTATGCCTATGAAAAATTATATAAAAAATATTACAGATAGATTATTTAATCTCAAATTCATGGCCATTGAACGGTAGTATGAATTTGTATTCAGGCAATGACTCCTGAAGTTTTTCCCTCTGGTCCCCGTGGCACAATACAACGGTTTCAGGGTCAACTCCCTTTATGAATTTTACAAGGTCGGAGTGGCCTGCATGGGCAGAAAGATCAAAGAAATCAATCTTCATTGCAGGTTTTATTGTTGCACCCGCTATCTGGATTGTTCCGTTTTCTATGAGACTCCTGCCGTTTGTGCCATCAACCTGGTATCCTGTAAGGAATATTGCAGATTTCGGATCTTCAGCGAAAGCATCTATATATCCAAGTACAGGTCCACCGTCCAGCATACCTGATGTTGTAATTATTATATCAGCCTCCTCTATTGCCTCCTTTCTCATTCTGTTATTCCTGACCTGTATTACGCGGCCCATGGATTTCCTGAACAGTTTTGGATCCTTTAAGAATCCGGGGGTATCCATATATATTCCGGATATTCTGTTTCCCATCCCATCCACATATATTCTGTAATCCATATCCCTGAGGGTCATGATCATTTCCTGGGTTCTTCCTATGGCAAAGGTGGGTAAAATTACTCTTCCGCCATTTTCAATGGTTTCCCTGATACTGTCCTTGAGCCTCTGGATAACCTCGTCTCTGTCCTCATGATCCCTCCCGGCATATGTACTTTCCATTATGAGTATATCTGTTTTTACGGGCTTTGCCCCATATAAAAGATTTGTATCCCTTGTGTAAAGGTCTCCTGTGATCATGAAGGATTTTGAGTCTTCAAACCACCACATTGATGACCCGGGAATATGACCTGCACTGTGTGCTACTGCGGTCAGGTTGTCTACCTGGAATGGCTGCTCGTACTTTGCGGTAACCATTGATTTGAAAAGGTTGTCGACATCCTCCTCATTGAACATCTTTGTGTAGTTTTCCAGCCTCATGATTTTCAGTGAATCCATCAGTATGGGTTTTATGCTGTTCGCAGTCATTGCGGTGGCATGGAAATTCGCCTCAAAGCTATGGTAATACACTGGAAGTGCACCTGTATGGTCCAGATGTGCATGTGTAAGGAATATATCATTCACCTTTTCAGGTGGCAGTGGATATTCCGGTGGCTTTTCCGGCTCTATACCGTAATCTATCATTATCTTGCTCTGCTTATCCTCTATCTTTATTGCTAGTCTTCCGACTTCTTCGGCTCCGCCGAGAAATTTTATTTTCATTTT
>JAKADL010000021.1 GCA_021820565.1 Thermoplasmata archaeon | reverse complement strand
TATTATGGAGTCCATGACAACAGTGTATGGAAAACCCTGCATCCATGAGGTTTGACCCGTACCGATCAATTCGGAGGTTTTGCCCTGCCTGTTCATAGCGTCGTTCAGATAAACGGCAGTTGTTCTTTTGCCAATGGCACTGTCTGTTCCTAACACCGCAATTTTTTTGGATTTTACCTCCTCAATTTTTCCGGTAAATGAATACTCATAACCATTGAACATCTTTCTGACATCGGTTATCTGGACCCTGTATTTCTGGGCCAGCTTACTGAACTCACGATCATTGCTGATATATTGATGAAGCCCACTGACAATATTCATTCCGCTTTCAATTGCATCAGAAATAAATTTTCTGTATTCAACCGGGAGGTAGCCTCCATCCGTTGCAACCCCAACTATCATGGTTGTTGCTCCTAGATTTCTTGCCTCCTCCACAGTGCTGATTATTCTTATGCCATCCTGCCTTCCCATTAAAACATACCCGGCATCCATACCGTAATATCTCGAATCTATTACAGCAAGAATATCATATCTTTTGCTGTATCTTACAAGGCCGTTGGCTGTTTTACCGTATGTTGTTGCGAAACATCCCTCAGAGAGAATTACTGCTTTTTCCATTATTTATCACTTCCAGTTAATACTATAACACAAATATTATCTGCAGCATACTTTAAGGCTGTTACCGCAGCAGATGCTGATGCAGGAAGAACCGATAGATGATCTATCTCCCTGAATCCCCTGGACATGTTTACCATCTCCTCATCTGAGACATATGATGCCTTTCCATTTGTTTTATAAAGGGCATCCAGCGCCCTCTGCCCATCATATGACCTGTATGCTATAAGCGGCTCATTGCTATGGGTCTCCACTATACTGTTCTGGTCAAGCTCAACTATCCTCCTGAAGCCATTCATGAATGAATACACCACCGGATTTCCACCGGCTGTACTGGCTCCTATAAAAGATGGAATTTTATCGGATCTGCCGCTTCTCATTAATTTGAGGAATCCATAATATATGCCGTACATTGTTGTACCATTTCCTACCGGCACAGAAACATAGTCAGGGGCGAATCCCAGCTGATCGTAAATTTCATAGGCTATTTCACTGTATCCAGCTATATCTATATCCTTATTCTGGGACCCCGGACTGGCATCATACCAGCCGTTCCTGTCTGCCTGATCCCTGATGTGCTCCACCATTTCTTCATATTTAAGAGGTTTCTCTATAACCTCTGCACCGTATGCAGCTATTTCTGCATATCTTGAATTTGAATATTCCGAAGGAATTCCAACAACGGCTTTTATTCCCATCGCCCTGGCATAATATGCTATGGACGCACCATAGTTTCCGCATGTTGCCACGGAAATCGTCTCGTAACCTTTCTCGATAGCATTCTCAACATGCTTTTTAGAGATCCTGTCTTTCTGCGTTCCAGTTGGATTCACGCCCTCATATTTCAAGAAAAAATTATAATTTGCAAGATAGTTACCTATATCAAAATCCCTGATTAATGGGCTACCTGGTGGTTTATCTTCAGTTTCTACTTCCATTTTTTTCACTGATGATGTAATAATATTAATTACTATATAAACATTGAGTATGCAATGGTTTAGCGTGTCATTGTTGATGTTTTATATAATTACAACGCATTAATCGATCTTCTATTTTGTTCAATACACACATCATAAATTATATTTTTATTATTTCAAGGTTCATTTGTTCTGCTATTTTCCCAATCATATCCTTAACCCTACCCTTTGTGCCGTGGGCATCCATGAGGAAACCCCTGCAATCTGGCGTTTTTTTCACAGTATTCTCTATTTCTTCCATGGATATTATCTCATGAATATATTTCGGAATTATGTGCCCTATATTTATTTCATGTTCAAAAAAGTATGAGCTGAGTTTAGGCGCATAATGGCCACCACCGACACCCACATAATTTTTATAGTTCCTGATATCGCCTTCTATTACCGACCTCGCCATCAATTCAGCAATTCCTTCCATTTTCCACTCATTTTCTGTTGTGCCTATCTCAATAAAGTATGATGGCTTTTCCAGGTAAGGGCCATGATGTGTTGCCTCAAATGTAACCTCGAAGTAGTTTTCATGATAATTATTTTTTATATATCTCAGGGATGCTCCCATGCCCTCAGGATCAGAAGGAACTATTACATTGTCAAAACCGCCCAGTTCAGCCTTTCTAAGGTTACCTACCGGATGTACAGTCAGGGATTTAACACCGGCACTGGATGAATGCTTGGACAGGAATACAACCTTTTCAACGGAATCATCCAGATTTTTCATATCGCTGTAAATATGGAGGCTATCAATGAAGCGAAGTTCGTAGTTTTTAAACGTGAATAGGTCTTTACTTTCCTGTTTGAAATTATAAAGTTCAATCATTCGGTCCGCCATTTCCATGCTGGCACCGTCCTTTCTTGATGCTATAATTAAAATCATGCCACTTTATATGGAAATCAATTATAAAATTTCTTTAATTTTTGATTAGCAAAGTCTAAATATTCAAATTTAGGTTAATGTTTATGAGATATAAAATAGCTTTAACAATAATGGTTGTCATGCTAATGGCCATGTCGGTATCGGCGGCTGTCCCACTTGCTTCAGGCAGCAACGTTCAGCAGAATACCGCTTCTATGAGTACCAGTGGAAATTTCAACAGCAGCATAAATACACATTTCCAACATATGCATAATTACGGTGCAAGGTTAATGTATAACGCTACCACTGGTAACATTTCCGGCAGATTCTTAACTGCTAATTTCAATTCTACGACAGGAGTTTTTTCCAACATAACATATAACATGACATCAACACAGCTTATAAGCAAAATGTATGCAAATGGCACAACAGCTTTTGGCACATCACCATTCACTCAATGGTTTACAAATAATGTGAATGTAATCGGGAATCTCTTTATGTACGCCAATGCATCATCTTTCCTTGTAATGCATAACAATCCCACCATTGAGACAAACATGATGGTATACAACGGAACAATAAACATATATGTACCAACCGGGGCAACAATATACAATACATCCAGCAATCCCCAGGTCAGTACCACTGCCAATGCAAGCCTAAATGCACAGGCAAACACTAGTATATTCACAAATTCAAATCTTGCCTTAAATACCATGGTGAATTTCAATAATACTGTGAATGCAGGCAGGCAGATGATAATTATTGACAACAACGGCACCATAGCAATGCTTTTTGTGCACAACGGATCCTTCAAAATAACAGGGCATGAAATATCAATAAGCTCTGCAAAAGGAAAACCTGTGTTTGTGAATATGGTTGTTCCACCGGGCATGCAGAAAATTACTGATAACAGCACATTTATGCACGGGATAATGAATGGAATCATATCATCAGAAATAGACCTGAATATGGTTAACGGCACTCTGACTAACAGTACTTTATATTATAATTCTTCCCTTCATATGGCATTTACAGGAAAAACATCATCAACGGAATCCTTTGATGTGAACTCATCTGTTAATCACCATACCATAGTAGCTATATTCATAGGGAACAACGTAACAAAAAATACCGGGCATGCATACGTAAAATTTGATGGAAAAATAGCTTCATACGTTACGGTGTCAACACTGATGAATGAAACAAGCAGCAGCAATGCATATTACTCCTATGTAAATAGCTCCTCCGGAATGTATGTACTGATGTACATACCTCATTTCTCCAATCATACAATAGAGGTATCTGATGTTCCATTCAAGGCAGTTAACAATTACACAGAATACTATATTATAGGGGGCATAATTGCCATTATTGCAATAATAGGAGTAGCTCTTTATACCATAAAGAAAAGAAAATAATTTTTATTTTTATAAACTAAAGATAAATATACTTTTTTATATTGTCTATTCAATGATAAGTAAAGGTGATGAATTTCTGGAGGATGCACTTTTTATACGGGAACTTGCAATGAAGCATAACAAATTTTTTGAGGAAAGCATACCCCTCATAGCGTCCGAAAATATAATGAGTCCAATGGCAATGGAAATGCTTCTCACCGATCTGGGCTTCAGATATGCCGAGGGCTTGCCCCATAAAAGGTACTATCAGGGAAACCAGTTCGTTGACCTCATAGAAGATAAGGTGACAGACCTCGGAAGAGCCCTTTTCAATGCAAAATATGTCGATCCAAGACCACTGTCAGGAACAAATTCCAACATGGCAGTATTATATGCGTTTACAAAGCCAGGCGATACAATAACCACTCCAGCCTTATCCGGTGGAGGCCATATCAGTTCTGCTCCATTCGGTGCTGTAGGCTTCAGGGGATTGAAGACGGTCAACTATCCATTTGACGTAGATGAGATGAATATAGATGTTGACGGTGCAATAAAGGTTCTGAAAGAGGTCAAACCCAAACTTGCATGGTTCGGGCAATCTGTTTTCCTTTTCCCTACCCCTCTGAAAGAACTACGGGACACTCTGGAAGAAATCGGCTCCACTGTTGTTTATGATGCAGCGCATGTCCTTGGATTAATAGGTGGAAGGCAGTTCCAGGATCCACTGAGAGAGGGTGCGCAGATTATTACAGGAAGTACACATAAAACACTGCCCGGGCCACAGCATGGAATAGTCATAGGCGAAACAGACGAAGAAAAATGGAAAAAGGTTCAGCGTGGAGTCTTTCCAGGCACTCTGAGCAATCATCATTTAAACGCTATGGCAGCTCTGGGTGTTACACTTGCAGAGCATCTTGAATTCGGTGAATCCTACGCAAAACAGATAATTAAAAATGCACAGACACTGGGATCTGAATTGAACAGATACGGATTCAAGGTTCTGGGAGAAAAAAACGGATTCACAAAATCCCACACGCTGGCAATTGATGTTTCGGCGAACGGCGGTGGAAAGGAAGTTGCCGAAAAGCTGGAAAGCTGCAATATAGTACTGAATAAGAACCTGTTGCCGTACGACGACAACAAGAAATCAATGAATCCCAGCGGTATAAGAATAGGAACGCAGGAAGTAACCAGGATCGGCTTCAAAGAATCCGATATAAAATATCTTGCGGAATTAATCAGCGATATAATCATAAAGAAAAAAGACCCGGAGGCAATGGCTGAGAAGGTAAGGGACTTCAAATCCCAGTTCCAGGAAGTACATTACTGCTTCGGCAAATTAAAACCATATGAATATATAGAACTTTTTAAATAATAATTTTATAAAAATTAATTTTTTTAATATGTTTTAATGGCACGGTACATATTATCCCTTTCAACAGGAATCATATTCAATTGTTTTATGGAATTAATTATATAGTCCTTTCTGAGATTACCAACCTGTTTTCCGGTTGCAGGTATAACCTTTTCATCGTATATGGTTCCTCCCCAGTCATTTGCCCCGAAGAGTATGGCCATCTGTGCCATCTGCATGCCGTTTGTAAGCCAGGAGCTCTGTATTATTGGCAGATCTTTATTGAAAACTATTCTTGCAATGGCAATGTTTTTTATTACAGAAACTCCTCCCGACCTGTATTTATAGCCTTCTTTTGCAAGTTCCGTGTTTCCTGGCTCAAAGTTCCAGGGTGTAAAAGATAGAAAGCCGTGGTATTTTTTCTGCAATTCCAATATGGAAAGAAGATGATGCGCTTTGTCCAATGATGTCTCAAGATGGCCGAACATCATTGTTGCCGATGTATGTATCCCCAGCTTATGCGCCTCTTCCATTATTTCCAGCCACTGCCTGCCGCTTGCCTCCGGGCGGCCCATTCTTTTTCTTACACTGCCATCAAGTATTTCCCCTCCGGCACCCGGGATGGTCTCAAGACCGCTTTCCCTTAATTTTATAAGAAGATCCCTTATGGGAATATGAGCCTTCAGTGAAATAAAGTGCAGTTCAGAGGTAGAAAGGCCGTGTATTCCCAATCCAGGGAACTCTTTCTTTATTCTCTGGAATAATTCTGTGTAATATGAAAGGTCAAGGAAAGAATTTACGCCGCCCTGGATGAGCAGCTGTTTAATCCCGTATGGTTCATAGTATTTTTTTATTTCGTCAATCACGCCGTCCACGGATAAAGTATAAGAATCACTGTCATTCTGTGTTCTGTAAAAAGCACAGAAATGGCACCGTACATTGCATATATTTGTATAATTGAGTATCAGATTGGAAACAAATGAAACTTTTTTCCCTGATATGCTGTCAGTTATAGATCTGGCAAGCCTTCCGAGGTCTCTGAGGCTGGCTGAATCATATAAATATACAATCTCATTTTCATCAAGTGTCTCTTCATTTTTTATTTTATTTTCAATGCTGTCCAGGTAACTGTAAGAAATCATAATTATAATATAGCTTTATAAAATAAATATGTTCCCACTTCATTATTTTATCCTCTATATTTTCTATTTTTCAGTTAAATCTTTTATATAATCAATAGTTCGCATTACCGGATCATTGAAAGAGTAATCTATGCTTCTGTAATATTCATGCATAACTTCCTCTTTAACATTGAATTTTATCGAGTTCAGCTTTGCAGCTTCATTTACATATTTTGATGATTCCTTGATGCGGCTATCCAGATAGTTTACCATGCTGCTGTCCACATCCGTATTTTTTGCTGCAGCCGACACAGCATAAACAGGATACATATTGTATTGTTTGGAAAATTCAAGACCTATATCCATGAGTATATTCAAATTGCCGGAATATGCTTCTATGGCATTATCCCCTATGATGAGCGCGTAATCTGATGTTTTTAGCAGGGTATCCGCATCGGAATATTCCGATTCCCTGATTTCGTATGATATGCCCATCCTATCAAGCACCAGTTTCAAATATAATTCTGTGGTTTTTGTCAGTGATGTAACATTTATTTTCATTTTATCCTTCAAATAATTAAATTTTGAAACCAGAATTGTGGATACCGTATTTGCCCTGGAATGTATATTCATGCTCCTGATCAGTTTCAATTTATCCATGTTCTGTATAAAGGAAACGAGAGATACCATTCCTATTTCAATATTCCCTTCCAGCAGGTATTTCATGTTCGCGGCAGCACTGTTCCTGACAGTTTCACCGGCAGGAAATGACATGTACAGAGGGTCGGAGTGTGATAAATTAATGAGGCCTATCATTTCAGTAGTACTCTTTTATGTTATAAAACGTATCCCTCAGGGCAGGCACTTTACCTATTTCTTCTATGAGGTGGTTTAGTTCTTCAACACTTCCTGAAGTTTTTCTATTGGTTGCGCCGAAGACTTTTTCACTGAATGCAGTACCCACAAGATCGCTTCCACCTGACATCAATGCAATCTGCGCCAGTTCCTTGCCAAGAGCAACCCAGTAAACGCTGATATTTTTTATGGACTTTCCCAGTATTGCCCTTGCCAGAGCATATACTTTTATGTCCTTATCGCCGGATGCGGGCATTGTGACCTTCCCCATTTTATACAGCGGTGTATTCTCAATACTGAATTTCAATGGTATAAAGGATAAAAATCCCGGCTGTTCAAGCTGGTTGTCCCTCAGCCTGATCATATGGTTTATTATGTCATCATACCCCTCTACCGTTCCATATGTCATTGTAGAATTGCCCTTGATTCCCAGGCTATGGATTAATTTAGCATCTTCAAGCCACTTTTCCCCTGAAATTTTCTCCGGAGTGGTTATCTGTTTTCTGATATTCTCATTGAATATCTCCGCCCCGCCACCTGTATGCGCATCCATTCCTGCTTTTTTGAATCTATCCAGGATTTCAGGTATCGAGTTCCCAGTTGTTCTGGCTATGAAGTCTATTTCAGGTATTGTGAATGTCTTCAATGTTATATCCGGAAGGACTTTCTTTACCTCCCTGAATATATCCTCATAGTATTCTATGCTCAAATCCGGATTAAATCCACCTACAATGTGTATTTCTGTTACATTCAGGTCTCTGGCTTTCAAAGCCTCATTATGAACATCTTCAACGGACAATTCAAATCCTTTCTCTGGCTTGTACTTCTTTATTTTATATGGAACGTAATAAGCACATATGGGGCACGATGCAGTGCAGTAATTTGAATAATTTATGTTGTATGAAACAGCATAGGATACTCTGTCTCCCACCTCCAGTGATGTCAGCGAATCACCCAGTGACATTAAAGAATAAATATCAAGATCAAGCAATTCCTTCGCATCCTTTTCCGTAATTTCCTTGTTTTTCAGGTAATCATACCAGTAATCATTATTATAAGCCATCGACATACACTATACATTGTGACTAAAAATAAATAATTATTCATATTTTATTATTTTTCATGCATTCTGCATTGAATTATATGCACCATGGCATAAAAAATAAATAGAAAATATAAAACAAATATACCAGTGGATCACATGGAATGCAGGCCTTTGGAGATAAATGCCGCCCCCTCTGAAGGATTCCATGTAAGTTCATATATGAAGTAACGGAGATATTTAACCGGCATTCCGGTGGTTTCCAGATCAATCTGGCATTATATAATCTTCCCGGGTCATTCATCCAGAAAAAGCCTGAACTGTTCATAAAATAATAAGGATATGCAGTGCAAACAGAATAACAATTACAGGGATAACAAATAAAATGGGAAATATTACTGAAGATAAATAGTAAATATTCATAGCTCTGGTGATATCCTCAATTTCCGGTTGCCGGCCCTGGCTATTGGTAATATATTCACCCTTTTTTTCCAGGCTTACGCCGAGTAATGATGCCATGGCCCCGATACTGTATCCAGCATTCAGGCTATCGGTGGTGTTGATTATCCTGATTTTTTTGCCCCCGTATCCCAGTAAGAAGGCACTAATTCTGAATATAACCGGAACCATTCTGGAACTAAAGAAATTTATTATAGAATCCCCGATAGCAGTGCATCTCCCGATTTCATAATGCCGGGTATCCCTGTAAGCCACGTTTGAATCCATTGTATTCACAGATCTTGCAATGAGGGCACCGGCCAGGCCGAAAAAGGCAAAGAAAAATAACGGGGTCAGATATCCATCAACAAACCCCTCAGCTATTGTCTCTATTGATGCAGATGCCATGCTGTGGAGGTCCATTTTGCCGGTAGGCCTTCTTACAACCATGGAAGTATGTTTTCTGGCGGAATCCATGTCACCATTTTCCAGTGAAGTTATTATCCTTTTAATGTGTTTGCCCATTGAATTGATGGAGAACGTACTTTTCAGGAAAAAAGCATAAATTACGATAAAAATTATTAAAAATACTATTTCATGAGGTCTGTATAAAACATATAGTAAAATTATAACCGGCAGTGTATTCACAAGCATCACGGAAATCAGAAACAGGCATCCGGATAAAATCCTGTTTTTAAATTTCATAAAATACGGTTCAAACCTGGATATGCTTTTGCCCATGATAACTACGGGGTGCACTTTATCCGGAGGCTCCCCTGCAAAAATATCGAGGGCAAGAGCAAGAACGAGTATCAAAATCAGTAGTTCAGCGCCATTTATCATAATATCAGTTTTTCTACTTTCTGCATGTCAATATTTCCGGTAAAAAGTTTTTCTGCATATATGATGTTTTTTTCCAGCACTGTACTGTAATCTTCCACATCTACTTTCAATATTTTCCTGAGAAAATATCTGTTTTCAAATACCCCGTGGATATTTGTACCGTAAACATTCCCGTGAATGGACCCCTCCGGCATACGATCCACATAGGCAAAAGGCTCTTCATGGTTATTTAGAATCCGCCCATAATGAATTTCATATCCCGTTCCTTTTGCGTTTATTTCAAAAGTTGCCGGGTTAAGCGTATAATCAACCCTGCCTGTTTGCTTTTTATCCATGAATTCTGTTTCCACATCAAGTATGCCAAGGCAGGTTGTTTCGCCCTCCTCCGATTCTATTCTGTTCTTATCTGATATTTTTTTGCCCAGTATCTGGTACCCCCCGCAGATGCCGACTATGGTTTTGGATTTATAAATACTTTTTATTTTTTTTGCGATTCCGGTATTTTCCATGTAATGCAAATCCTCTGATACCAGTTTTGATCCCGGAAGTATGATGATATCACACGAATCCAGTGCATCAACATTTGACTCATCAACAAATGTAAATCCTATATTTAGCATATAAAACGGGTCGAGATCGCTGTAATTTTCCATGTACGGATATCTGATAACGCAAATTCTGCTGTTCTGAATAGCCGATCTGGAATAATTCATGGAATCCTCTCCCGGCAATGACAGATCGGAATATGGTATTACCCCTATCACATTTTTACCCGTCAGCTGTTCCAGTCGTTCTATTCCGATCCTGAGCATGTCCGAATTGCCCCTCATCCTGTTTATTACCAGATACTTTACAAGTTCGCTGTTTTTCAAAAGTTTCAATGTGCCGTAAAGGGATGCAAAAACCCCTCCACGTTCTATATCGGAAATTAGTATTGCCGGGGTTCCATATATGCTGGATACAAATATATTGGCAAAATCCCTGTCCTCCATATTTATCTCGGCGGCAGAACCTGCTCCTTCAGCTATAATTATATCGTAGTTTTCTGAGAGTTCCTCCAGTGATTCCCTTATAATGCTTTCTGCATTGGCTTTAAGATAGTCATAGTATTCCTCAACTTTCAATGTTCCTATAGATTTTCCATTTACTATGATCTGGGATTTCCCCATGCCCTCGGGTTTTATCAGGAAGGGATTCATGAATTTTGATGGCGCGGACCTTGCCGCAATTGCCTGCAGCCACTGTGCCCTGGATATTTCAGAAGAATCCTCAATGGAAATAGAATTGAGAGACATGTTAACGGCCTTGAAAGGGGCTACACTATACCCCTTATCAGAAAAATATCTGCAAAGTGCCATTGCCAATGTGCTTTTTCCCGAGTCTGATGATGTTCCCAGCACCTGAATCATTTTAATCATGAAATCCACCTATATATTTCTCTATGGATTTGATAAGGATGATATTTTTTTTATGCTGTTTTATTCCTATCCGTATGTAATTAATTCCGAATTCCGGATAATCATCCAGCACCCGGATCATTATGTTATTGCCGGCCAGAAATTCTTTTATCCCCTCTCCATTAACACTGTCCGGGAGCCTGAATGTGGCAAAATTGGCCCTTGGATGGCCTACAAGTGCCAGACCAGCTTTTTCAAGGGATTTTATAACATATTTGCGTTCTATTTCAGTTTTTTCCGCAATCTGGCAAAAATCCATATTACTTTTCAGTAAATATAAAAGGGCTGGCTGATTGATTCTCCACGGGTCAAGCCTTTTCTCAATTTCATTTATGTGTCCAGCAGAAGATATTAAATAAGCCAGCCGCAGCCCGGGTATGGCCAGTATTTTGGTCAGAGATCTGCCTATTATCAAATTCGGGTATTTTTCAATTAATTCCCCCTCATCAATTTCTCTTTTATTTACAAACCATATAAATGATTCATCAAGAAAAAGCATTGCACTTTTATATACACAGATATCAAGAATTTTAACAAGGCTTTTTTCACTGATCAATTGCCCTGTGGGATTATCTGGATAAACAAGGAAAACAGCCTTAAAATTATAATTTTTTATAATTTCAGGGGCACTCTCCACGGTATCCATTGGCAATATAACTCTGGAATTCTCGCTGCTGGCATCAAGGTACTCGGTAAATGCAGGAGAAATTATGATAGAAATTCCATCTATACTGTGCATGAAAGAGTGGATAAATGGGGTCAATCCCGGTATAATTGCAATATTTTCCGGTTTAAATTCCCTTCCTGATAGTATCGATTTATACGCCCCCAGATCACTTTCAGGATAGTTCTTTATGTAGGTGCTCTTAATTTTCATACCCTTTATGCGAACAAAATCATTCATATTGGCGGAAAAATCCATAACCGACTCCGGTGCAATACCATGTTTTTCTGCAAATGAATATATGTTCCCGCCGTGCATTTTTGCTTATGATAATTTATTATATAATTTTATACGAGGTGCCATGAAAGCCAGATTCAAAAAATCATATACTTATACTGAAAGCTCAGGGTGTTATTTTGCAGCATCTATAGCATTATAAGAGAATTTTTTGGGCAATTCTGCTATTATATATATTCATCATGAAGATATCTGTTTGAATATCCTTTCCCATTCCGGGGGTCTGTACCCCATAGAATCAATGTAGCTACGGTTTAACAGTAATACTTATATAGTCTTTTTAAATACAAATCCCAACTACAGATTTACGAGCTGGAATATTATTAATCTAGCCATAATGTCTGCAATAAGATATCGAAGTGTTAGCATGACGGACCTTTTGGAAGATTTTGAAACAAAAAAAGAGGCAATCAGAGATGAAGTAGAACTCCATATTAAGAAGCGAGATGAAGCTAATGCAGAAGCGCAGAAGTATGCCAAACTTCGTGATGAATTGAATCAAAAAACTCACGAAATGCGCGAGCAGGCCAAGGAGAAGATTGCTGAAAAGAACGATTTAATAGAAAAGATTAAAACTCTGCGAGACGAAAAGGAAGTTCATTATAAAAATTTATCTGAATTGAAGAAGAATTTGAGAGAGTACAAGTCCTCTCTTGGAACCGGAATGGATATAAAAGACATCCGGACCAAGGAGAAAGAATTGCAGTATCTTGAAAAGAGGCAGCAAACAACAGAGCTCAAGAAGGAAGAGGAAAACAAAATTATAGTTGAAATAAGAAGGCTTACAAATGAAATAAAGAAATCCAAAACACTCCGCGAGCAGGAACTTTTAAAAAATGACACTATAAAGGAACTTACAGATAAAATTAATGATGAAAGGACTAAAGGCGAAGAATACAAAAAGCAGATAGAAGAAATGTCCAACAGGATATCGCAGCTAAGTGATGAAATCAACGATGAATTGCAGAAACTGGATGAAGTCCGCAAGGAAGCCGATGAAAAACACGAAGTTTTTATTAAATACAGCCAGGAATCAGAGGCCGAACATGCAGCTTTCATAAAAGCCAAGGGTGAACTTAAAGATATGGAAAAAGCCATCTTCTCCATCCGCAACAAGACCAAGGTCAGCAGAAAGAAAGAAAAAGAATCAGAACTGCAGGAAAGAGCATCGGAACTAT
Organism: Thermoplasmata archaeon; assembly: GCA_021820565.1. GTDB lineage: Archaea > Thermoplasmatota > Thermoplasmata > Thermoplasmatales > Thermoplasmataceae > Ferroplasma. The sequence continues at coordinate 3,979 of JAKADL010000021.1, read as the reverse complement.
ATGAAAAATTCAAGGCCGGGGAGCAGCTTACCACTGAAGACCTTTTAATACTCCAAAAGGCAGGCTTCCTTTAATTATGAATTTTAGGCTATCCGGTCTACTATTAATTTTACTCGGTTTTATCATTTTAATAATTATGGGATTGGAAGGCCTTCTACAGGTCGGCCTATTGCTTTTCATACCGTTTATAATAAGCACAAGCCCTCTTGCAATAATACCGTTTATTATGATTTTTGCAGGCTTTGTTCTGACTTTCATATCAATTCCTGCAATGAAAAGGCCCTATTTTCCAGATGAAGATTCCGGTGCCCATGAAGAGAAAAGCACCCGGATCGGTGGATTCCTGATGATCGGCCCGATTCCAATAATATTTGGTAATGATAAGAAGTTGGTTTATGTATCATTAGCAGTTGCTGTTGCCATAATAATAATTTACCTGCTTTTTGCCCTCAATCTTCTATAATTTTCGATGCCAGCGCTACATTATATATTCTGGATTTCCCCATTAAATCCATGTCCGGTGCAATTATGCTGTCAAAGATTTCGGAATCCTCCCCGATTACACAATTTCTCATTATAACGGAATTTTTTATCTTTGTACCTGATCTGACAGTTACATTGTCCATAAGCAGAGAATTTGTTATTTCCACGTTATTTTCCAGTACAGCATTATCATATATAGCAGAGCTTGTTATGGTAACATTATTTCCTGTTTTTATTCCGGTCCCGGTATAGCATTTGCTTATTGTAGCCTTTTGCAGGCCCGTCATGTCCAGTATGATGTTCTTCCCATGGATAAAATCCTCTTTATATGATTTGCCATACTTTTCAATCATTATCTGGTTTGCTATTATAAGGTCATTAGGCCTTCCCGTGTCCAGCCATACGCCCTTTCCCATATAGCCATATATGTCAACATTGTTTTTCATGAGTTCCGGAAAAAGGTCTTTGGCGAAATCATAGGGTATATCCTTGATATAATCCATTATCTCCGGTTCTATGACATATATGCCTGTATTTGCTATATGTGAAAATGTCTGGTCCCTGTCCGGTTTTTCCAGGAATCTTATAATCTTATTGTTTTCCATCTCTACAATACCGAACTGCCGCGGGTCCTCCACCTCTGTCAGTACTATTGTTATCTTTGCATTCATGTTTCTGTGGAATTCCAGTATTTCTGATATATTAAAATCGGATAATATATCACCGCTACCTACTATAAAGGTATCATCAATGAAATTGGATACCAGTTTAACACTACCAGCTGTACCTGCAGGGTCTTTCTCAACCGAAAATAGTATGGTCTGATCATTATGCCTGTTTTCTATTATGGTTGTTATCAATGAACTAAATTTATAGCCGGTTGTGACTATAACATCCTTTATACCGGCACTATAATATGAGTCCAGCAGGTAGAGCATACAGGGTTTTCCGGCTATTGGCACCACAGGTTTAGGAATGGAATATGTTATGGGCCTCAGCCTTGTGCCCTTCCCCCCTGCCATAACTACGGCTTTCACTGTCATAGGATTGAATAATATTGGGATTTATATTATTTTGCATCCAGAGAGAAAATTTAATTATATAAATTTTGATATGGTTTGTATGACTTCCAGCATGCCTGAACCGGAAACATTTCCGGTAAAACCACGATCAACAAGAAAAAAATGGTATGCCGTCATAATTGTTCTTATCCTTATTCTTTCTTCTTTTGCAATACTCTCAATCCTGCATCCCTCGCGGTCTGAACCGGGAATATCCATTGATACCGCTCCCAATTATATCTCTGCAGGAAATGACTATACCATAACTCTCGCCACAAATGAAACATATAAAAATATAACAATTGAGTGGGGGGATAATAGCCAGAATACCTATGCTTATTCAGGCAACACATTAACTGCGTCCCATATCTATGAAAATCCCGGTATTTACTATATTACCTACTGGGGAAATTTTTCTTCCGGAATATACAAGTCCAGCACCTACATCCCTGTCTATGTGCAGGAATTATCCATATCAAACCGTACAGCAGAGGGCATAATCAGTGTTATCAACTCAAGTATGAATCCCGTAGTATCCAACTCTAATATATATTCTCCCGGGACAGATCTCAATATCAGCATTGGAAATATCAGTTTTCCGGCCAACTCTACATTTAAAATAGTGAATCAAACTGTTTCAATTTACCACAACGGAAGCATAGTTAGTCGCGTCTCCAGTCCTTCAATATTCACACTCCACCTGTCCTCTGGATATTATGTGCTAACGCTTTCCACTGTTACAGGCAACGGCACGAAAAATTACACCACCTATTACTATATGGATATACCGGTGACAAAAAGTGCCAAACTTTATATAAACACCGTATCCGACTCAATAGTTTACGGCAGTACCGATGCCTATACAAATCTCAATCCACAGGAAGCATACACATCCGGAGACCTGGAAATACTTTATAATACAGAAGAATTCCTTATTGGAAACGGCACTTCCGGGTATTTCCCGGAAATAGCCTCCAGCCTTCCAAAGCCAGACGGAAAGAGTTATACATTTAATATAAGCAATAATGTAAGATTCCAGAACGGTATTCCTGTGAATGCATATGATGTGTATTATTCCCTGGTGATGGATTTGCTGCTGGAAAACGAATCCCCTCAGACCCCCGGATGGATTCTGGCCCAGTATCTTCTGCCCGGTGATTACCATAACACAAATAATTACACGAACATCATGAAGGCAATAACATACAGCAACAAATCACAGACAGTAACACTGAATTTTACTGTCGATCTGGAAAAAGATCAGGTATGCAGCCTTCTCTCATCACCCGGAACCTTTATAACATCTGCATCATATCTTTCCAGCAACGGGGAGAATCTGACTTTCACTCAGGCCGGTTTCAATTATTTCAAGGCACGCAAATCCAGTTACACAATGACAGACGTATTATCAGACGGGCCATATGAAATTGACAAATCCATGCCCGGCAGGTACATTACTCTGATAAGAAATCCCTATTTCAAAGGCTCTGTACATAATTCTGTCCCCAGTTTAGATTCTGTGACCATCAGTTACACCAGCAGTTACTCTAAAATATACCAGGACATGAGATTCAACACATCACAGGTAGCTATATTTCCCTCTTCATATCCTTATATCTCCAGTGTTTCCGGCATATCTTCATATGGTCCGGAGTATAGCCTTTCAACAATATACAACTTCAATGCAAATGTAGACAAATCATTGCTGGGACAATTTTATACATATGCCAATCTCCCATCAAACCTTTTCTCCAACATTACTGTGAGAGAAGCATTTTATGAGGCATATCCAGGGCACAATCTAACACTCGCCCATCAGTTATGGAATTCTTTCATAACCAATACAACAGAGTATGCAAGATATGGTATCAATGGAACATCGCAGTACAAGAACAATCCACTGGTTATCCCGATATTCACGGAATATGGAATTTCCGGTTCAAACATATCAGCTTTCCAGGCGAATTTAAAAGTAATGATAGGTAATGGATCAAGTTTTCCCATAGTAACTGAAACGGAATCATTTATGGATACATATATGTCGGCAGGAATCAATCCTATGCCGATCTACGAGGAAACACTGCCTCAAATGAATTCTTCCATTTATTATTCCTATCTGGGGAATTCAGAGAACTTTACCCACTTGAGCAGCAATGGATTTAATTATTACTTATTTAATAATACTTATAAAAATCAGTCAATTTTAATGTACGAGCTTAATTCAAATATAAGCAAATTGGTGAATAATTTCAATAGCACAAATTTAGGTGCAGTAAAAAATCTTACCAATAATTTGTATATGTATATACACCCATCCCCTGGAAAGGTTGAAATGAAAGTTTATTACCAGTCCTATGTTTCAATGGGCAATAGTGTGAATGGGCAGGGAATCATATTTTTCAATAATATCAGTGATTGAATATGTTCCTATTTCA
>JAKADL010000144.1 GCA_021820565.1 Thermoplasmata archaeon | reverse complement strand
GATTATAAAGACGGTGGAAAGGAAAAAGAATTAATTGTTAAAAAATAATTCAAACTTTGCCCGAATCGGTTCCCAGTTCAGTTGCGATCCTGTAAAGAAATAAATGGTCATCACCACCCTGGGTAATGCCGCAACAGTGTTTTTTATTAAAACTTAATCTGAAAATTTTCAATCTATTATAAACCATGACTCTATTAATAATTTCTTTTCCGAATGAAATAGTTTCAAGGAATGATTCTGTTTCCCTTGATATTTCAGCATCTATGATAAAATAAGAATTCACCGGTATAATATCGTCGTAATAGTTATTGTCATCATTATAATTTCTGATAAACTTGAATTTATCCTCCATATGGACTGATGCTGCAAGAATATGCTTAATCGAGCATGTGTTGAATATTCTCACCCTTACATTTCCCTCTTTACCGGCAAAATAGTTTTTATCAGCAATAAAAATATAGGCTTTTTTATTCCTTACCTCTATCCTGTTGAATCCCAGATGTCCATAGCTATCATAGACAAATCCTAATGAAAGGTAGTCAACTTTGTTCACCGAATCATGCAGCAATGGCAAATGTTTGACACCGTGAAAAATATGCTTGAATTTAAGATCAACTCTGCGGATATCAGGCAGAGTATTTCTGCTGTTTACCTCCATGATTTTTTTTATATAATTGTCAGGATTTTTTCCAGTGAAAATTCCTGTTTCTATATCCCAGCCATTTGAAATAATGTGTTCCATTTATCTTCATTGATTACGCAATAAAACATTTTTCTATGCAGAAAAATCAATAATTTTGCTGATTAATCCAATATGGACAAAACCTTATAATTATATGTTGTATTATACTTGGATACTATGGATAAAGCAATGGATAATTATGATGCATCACAGATACAGATTCTAGAGGGACTCAAAGCAGTAAGAAAAGTTCCAGGTATGTATATAGGATCAACCGGGCCGGAAGGACTTCACCATATGGTATATGAGGTTGTGGATAACTGTATAGATGAGGCCATGGCAGGTTATGGATCAGATATAAATATAGTCATATACAAAGACGGTTCGCTGTCAGTTGAAGATGATGGAAGGGGAATTCCGGTAGACATACACCCGAAGTATAAGAGGCCAGGATTGGAAATAGTCATGACAGAGCTTCATAGTGGGGCTAAATTTGATAAGAAAGTGTATAAGGTTACGGGAGGACTTCACGGCGTCGGCGTCCATGTAGTGAATGCACTGTCAGAGAACCTTATAGCACTGGTAAAAAAGGATGGAAAATTATACTATGAAAAGTTCAGGCAGGGCGTACCCGCTTCGGGATTGAAGGTACTTGACAGGTCTGAACAGTCAGATGATCCGGAAATCAGCAATATTGAATTGAAATATCCTGAACACGGTACGGTAATCAAATTTTTTCCGGATGCAACAATATTCGACAGTATTGATTTTTCATATCAGACAATTTCACAGAGGATAATGGATCTGGCCTTTCTGAATCCAAACATCACCATAGAGCTAACTGACCAGCGCTCCGGTAAGCATGAAAAATTCCACTTTGAGGGAGGTCTGGTTGAATATGTCCAGTTCCTGGATCAGGGGAAAGAGCCGGTAAACAGGGAACCAATATACTGCCATGAGGTCTACAAGGATTATGTTGTGGAATTTGCATTGCAGTATACAGATAGTATCAGCAGCATAGAAGAGAGCTTCGTCAACAATATTAAAACCCCTGAAGGAGGAACGCACATGACAGGGTTCCATACCGGGCTTTCAAGGGCAGTTCTGGATTATGCAAAATCGAAGAATCTAGTAAAAGGGGTAACAGCGCTTACAGGGGATGACACCAGGGAAGGCCTTACTTCAGTGATACATGTTAAAATGTTCAATCCCCAGTTCGAGGGACAGACCAAGGAAAAACTCGGGAACTCCGTGGTAAAAAGCATAGTATCTTCCATTACTGAAAAATATCTGAAAGATTACTTTGAATCATACCCGCCGGTAGCGGATTTAATCATCAAGAGGATACTCGCAGCAGCTGCGGCAAGGGAAGCATCAAGGAAGGCAAAGGAGCTCGTCAGGAGAAAGACTGCACTGGAAAGCGGAACACTTCCGGGAAAACTGGCTGACTGTTCATCCAATGATTCTGACCAAACAGAAGTCTACATAGTGGAGGGAGATTCTGCAGGGGGTTCAGCAAAGCAGGCAAGAAACAGGGAATATCAGGCAATACTTCCTCTGAGAGGAAAAATATTGAACGTTGAAAAATCCAATGATAATAAGGCACTGGAGAATGAGGAAATTAAGAATCTTATAACTGCTATAGGGACAAACATCAAGGACAAGTTTGATTTAACAAATCTCCGTTACGGCAAAATCATTATAATGACCGATGCCGATGTTGACGGTGCGCATATAAGAACACTGCTTTTGACATTCTTCTACAGATTCATGAATGAGCTTATACAGGGAGGACATGTGTACTTTGCCCAGCCGCCATTATTCCGCGTCCAGAAGGGCAGTGAAATAGTCTATGTTTTCAGCGAGGATGAGAAGGATAAAGAGGTTGCTAGAATGGGGAAGAATGTGGTAATCCAGAGGTTCAAGGGTCTGGGAGAAATGAATCCTGAACAGCTATGGGAAACCACAATGAATCCTGAAACCAGAAAACTGGTGCAGGTGAGCATAGAAGACGCATTATATGCGGATCAGCTGTTCAACATTCTCATGGGGGAGAAAGTTGAACCCAGAAGGAAATTCATAGAGGAGAACGCAAGGTACGTCCAGAATCTTGATATATAGGTGAAATAAATGTTACTTAGGCCGATTGAAGAGGAAATTAAAACATCATATTTAGATTATGCAATGAGTGTAATTGTCAGCAGAGCCATACCGGATTTTCGTGACGGATTGAAGCCGGTTCAGAGGAGGATAATTTATTCCATGTACGAGCTTGGGGTTACCCACGACAAACCGTATAAAAAATCAGCACGTATCATAGGAGAAACCATGGGTAAGTACCATCCACACGGTGACTCATCAATATACGAGGCACTGGCAAGGATGGCCCAGGATTTTTCACTGAGGTATACATTGATCGATGGGCAGGGAAATTTCGGTTCCATTGATGGGGATGCCCCGGCTGCAATGAGATATACAGAAGCCAGACTCGGGAGAATGGCCGAGGAAATGGTAAGGGATATAGAAAAGGAAACAGTACCGTTCAGCCCGAATTTTGATGGTTCCCTGAATGAGCCAGTATACTTTCCATCGAGAATTCCGCAGTTGCT
>JAKADL010000143.1 GCA_021820565.1 Thermoplasmata archaeon | reverse complement strand
AATCGCATTATATTAATTAAATATTTGTTTTGTTATAGTCATTCTACGGTCTTCCCCAAGCGATATAATATCAATGGTTTTACCTGTTTTTTCCTCAATGAACTCAATATATTTTTTCATATTCTCAGGAAGTGCCTGGTATCCGTTTGCAATTATATCTTCAGGGTTTTTTATGTCGCCCCAACCGGGTAACTCCACATAATCAACATGCAACTTCTCAAAATCATCCAGCCTTCTCGGAAAATAGTCAATTTCCTTGCCATCTATTGTATATTTTGTTGCTATCTTTATTGTTTTCATTTTCCCCAGTATGTCTACCTTTGTAATGGCTAGAGAGTCCACATCATTCATCATTATGGTATACTTTAACAATGGGAGGTCAAGCCACCCAACTCTCCTTGGCCTGCCTGTAGTTGTACCGTATTCACTGCCTAAATCCCTCAGTGTGCTATCCCCTATTATTTCCGAGGGGAATGGTCCTGAACCAACCTTGGAGGTATAGGCCTTGAAAACCCCGATAACACGGTCAACCTTTCTGAAAGAGAATCCAGACCCGGTTGATAGTGCTCCTGCAAGTGTGTTTGAAGATGTGACAAATGGATATATTCCAAAATCTATATCCAGCATTCCTCCCTGGGCACCCTCAAAAAGTATATTTTTGCCAAGGCGGTAATCGTTGTTTATAACGTTCTCCGTATAATCCATATATTGCATGATTGAATTGCCAAAGCCGCAAAGGTCCTTAACCATTTTAGCCCTTTCTTCCGGGTTCTCGAATATACTGCCCTTGAGCAGTTGTTTCTTCATATTGTATATTGTTTCTATCTTGTCTTTAATAATTTCTGGATTCGACAGGTCTATAAAGCGTATTCCGGTTCTTGCATACTTATCTTCGTATGTGGGGCCAATGCCCTGGGATGTTGTTCCTATATTTAATTTAGACCTGATTTCTTCCTCTTTCTTATCAAGGCATTTATGCATTTTGGTAACTATGTGTGCGCCTGCACTGATTTTTATTTCTATATCTTTCTTGGATTTTTTAAGCAGGTCCAGTTCGGATACGAGTTCTTCCGGATCTATAACCATTCCATTTCCAAGTATGACTTTATTGCTCTGCATTGCTCCGGATGGAACCAGATGGAATTTAAATTTTTCACCCTTTATGACAACAGTGTGCCCTGCATTGCTGCCGCCATTAAAACGTACAACTTCATCATAATCTCTGCTGACAAAATCAGTAATTTTGCCCTTCCCCTCATCACCAAACTGCAAACCAAGAATAACTGAAATCACTTTAACCTATATGTTATATTAATTGAGTATAAAACTGTTATTTTAAATTAAGAAAATTAAAAATTAAATGGTTTTCCCTGGTAAAGGGAAATATTCATGGAATTATTTTACATTTACAGTTTAGTTAAGATATTTTGACACTTCCTCATTCGTATAAACGTGGAAAGTCTCACCAACTTTTATTGAAGCGATTTCAGGCTCTTTCATTGAGCTTGCATCGGCAAGTGCTGATTTAAGAGCTGCTACTCCAAGTTTTATTGTGTCTTCAAGGCTCATGTCATCCTTGTATTCTTTCTCAATATAATCGGTAACTGCATCTTTCCCTGCACCAATAGCCACTGATTTATATTCATTTATTGTTCCAGCGGGGTCACAATCAAATAATCTCGGGCCTATTGTGTCTGTACCAGCAAATATGATAGATACTCCGTATGGCCTAACGCCCCCGAATTGTGTGTACTGCTGCATCTGGTCAGCCACTTTTTTCACAAGGTTTTCTATATTTGTGAGCGAGCCATATGTTACCTTTTCCTGCTGTGCGCCTACCCTTGCAAAATCTATTAGTACCCTTGCATCAGCAACAAGACCTGATGTTACGGTTGCAACATTGTCATCTACAAGCTGAATTTTTTCCAATGAATTCTTTTCTACAAGCCTGCTTCTTGCCTTCTTTTCTGATAAAAGCAATACGCCATCCTTGAATTTTATACCAAGGGCTGTAGAACCTTTCTTTACTGCTTCTCTTGCATACTCGACCTGAAATAATCTCCCATCAGGAGAAAATACTGTTATTGCTCTGTCATAAGCCATTTGACCCTGTTGCATTTATTCACCTCTTCCTTAATTATAATATAAGATTATAATCTTTTCTTCAAATCAATATGTATATTTCATTATAAAATTTTCCCTAATCCCGTAAAAGAAAAAAATGTTAAATACAGGATAATTAAATAGTTGCAAACACAAGGGATATATCAATAGATTTTATGTGTGCATATGTCACCCTATAGAAGTGTATTTGACAATTTTGCACATATAAGGAGAAATGGGTATTACATTGATGCAGCAAAAGAATTTTTGAAATATGGCGGAACATCCATGAACATAGTTAATTTTCCGGATTATTTCTATACACCGGAATCACATTATGAGAAACTTTACAGGGAAACCATAGATGTTGCAAAGACAGTTAGAAATGCCGGAGTGGATACAGTAATTACAATCGGGCCATATCCACTGGATTATTTCTATTTCCAATCCGCAGGAAAGGACCCTGTAGAAGAAATGAAGAGAGGAATAGACATAGCAGCATCCATTATAGCAGCAGGAAATGCTGATGCCATGGGAGAGGTAGGGTATCCACATTTTCCTGTTGATGAAAAAGTCTACAGTGATTCCGGGGCTATTCTGGAATATGCGCTTGATGTATGCCATGACCATGATATTCCTTTGATCCTGCATACAGAGGATATGGATGAAGGAGGCTATTTGAGAATAGAATCCCTGATTAAAATACATTACAGCATTGATAGGGTAATAAAGCACCATGCAAATGCCACGGATATACATTTTAATGGTAGCATAACTAAATCATTTGTTGCTTCAAGGAACAATATAAAAACTGCAGTAAGCTCTGGCAAGGATTTCTTACTGGAAACAGATTATACAGACCAGAAAGACAAGCCTGGCAAGGTTATTCCTGTATATTCGGTGCCGAAAAGGGCTGAAATGATAAAAAATTTATACGGAAATTATGATGAAATATTTCACAGGATTTTTGAGGAAGTGCCTTTCAGGATTTACAGGAAAGAATTCTTCGACAGATGATTATTCATTGCCATATTATTATCATTTATATTGCGTTCCAGGATTTATTAATAAGTTAGCACAATAAAATCCTTCTAATGATAAATATTTAAATGGCTATGGTATTCATAATGATAATGATCGACATCAGCAAATATGATAAACTACTGGAAGACCTTAAGGCAATCTTCTTTTC
>JAKADL010000142.1 GCA_021820565.1 Thermoplasmata archaeon | reverse complement strand
TCTGCATTTACAATACAGGTAGGGCAGCAGGAGGAAACTGATGAGGATAACTGGGATTCTATTGCAATGATTAACCAGCTCAGCCACTCTTATACTGATGGAAGACCCTTCGAGTTCACAGTTACACCACTGGTAAATGTACCACTCGGAAGAATAAAATCGAGAAGTTTGAATTCTATGCTTAACCCTACACAGCTAGGTGTTTATTATGCATCCTACAGACATCTTGCAAAAATGGCTACCCGGGATGGATTCCGTGATTCGCATGGAAATATATTTGCACGTGCAGGCACCGGAACAATTCTCAGCGTCGGTGGAGAGTTAATGCTTAAAGTGGTTGAGAAAATTGCCAAAAAGAATGGCGTAGATATAGAAAAAGTAAAGAAATGGGGAATAGAAAATTCAAAGGACATTTCTTCATTGAGTATGCTCTCTCGAGCATAAATCTTTAAAGTATTTATACATATTTTTTATAACATGCCATGGTAAATTACAATTTTTTAAAAAGGATACTGGTGGTCGGCGAGAAGAACCTGTTATCCCGGCTTTCAGAATATCCTTTAATGGGTATAGAAAATTCTTCAAGCTTGATATCAATGATTAAAAATGCTCCTTCTAACATTGAAGTGTATAATGAGAAAGTAAGATCAATGGAGAAGAGAGGCGATGAAATGAATATAGATTTCAGGCACGAGGTTACCAGTGGTGCAATAAGTTCCAGTTTGATGGACAATCTTCTCACCCTGATAGAAAAATGCGATGATATACTGGATAAAACATATTTTGTCAGCAGGGAACTGAACAGATTCAACATAAATTACTCCATGTCAGCCGATGAAAAGGCCATTCGCGACCACTCATACACAAATTTCATCCAGATACTTGAATCCAACAAAAAAGCACTTGATTATGTGCACAGCATACTGAACGAAAATGATCTCGGGAAAATGAGATCTGACAGGAAAAATATCGAGGCTATCGAAGAACAGGTAGATGAAATAAAGGACAATATCATTGACTATACCTACAAAAATTCAGGCAAGATGTCATATCTGGTATTTGAACACCTGAACACGCTTGCCCACAAGCTTGATGATCTTCTGGACGATTGTGAGGATATCTCTGATCTTGTGTTTACAATAATGCTTTCGGTGACAAGTTGATATTTTTAATATTTTCTCTTGTACTGACATTCCTTTTAACGCTTCTGGTATCAGGAAACAACCTTTCCGCTGCCGTGGGAACCCTTATAGGTTCAAGGATAGTCGAGCGATATGCCGGAATTTTGATCGGGTCTACCGGTTTTTTCATGGGGCTGATAATAGAGGGAAGATTCCTTCACGGCGCCGCGCTTTCTCTGATACCGCACTCATATTTTTATATAACATATGCGTTTCTCATTTCATTCCTGATATTTCTCTTCGCAAATATTGGAAGAGCTCCATTATCACTTACAATGGCGCTTGCAGGTACCGCTCTTGGTATTGACATCCGCATTGACTATCCGGTCAATTATAATTTTGTTCTGCTCATGATTACGTTCTGGGTGATAGCACCTGTAATATCTATAATTGTTTCTTATATTACTGAACGTGAGGTGTTCCACAGAAATTTCAAAAATGTGTGGAGCGTTGCAAAATGGCTTAAGCTATTAATAATTATTTCATCATTTTTAACAGCCTTTACCCTCGGAGCCAATACACTGGGATTCATAGCAAATGTTGAGGGATTCAACGTTACAACCATTCTGATTATGACATTTGCCATATTTGCAGGATCATTATTCTTCAGCAGCGGAGTAATAAAGCGGGTCGGGGAAGAAATGTACTCCATGAGGTATTCCAATGCCCTGGTTTCACTGGTAGTCTCCTCACTGCTCGTTGAAATTGCGACACTTTTTGCTGTACCACTTTCAAATACACAGACACTGACCTCCAGTGTATTTGGCGTGGGTATTTCTTATAAATACAAGGCTATTTACATGAAGCCCTTCTTCATAATTATACTTACATGGGTATTATCACCATCACTGGGATTTATACTGGGGTATATGGTTTGATTACAGACTATGTGTTAGATTATCTATTCTGCCACCGTCCACAACCAGTACCTGGCCATCCATGTATTCAGATTCCTTACTTGCAAGGAATAAGGCTGCATCAGCAATATTTTCAGGTTTCCCGATCATATTCAATTCGGTTCTGGATTTGAACGATTGCCTGAGTTTTTCTGCCTCTTCTGCACTCTTTCCACCCAGGGTCATATCTGATTCGATCCATCCAGGAGCTATTGCATTGACACGGATATGCCATTCCATTAAATCAAATGCAAGCCTCTTGGTCAGCATTGCAACTGCGGCCTTGGTTATAGAATAAATTGTTGTCCCTTTAGCTGCAGTGCCGACTCCTGCGTTGGAAGCCATGTTGATTATAATCCCGTGATTTTTCTTGAGATCCGGGAGGCATTCCTTCACCATATATATAGGCCCCATGAGATTTATATCAAATATTTTCCTTATCTTTTCATCATTAAATTCATCCCATGAAAATGCACTGAATATGCCTGCATTGTTAACGAGTATATCTATAGTTCCCATTTTGTTATGTATATCATTTACCATACAGGTAACTGAAGCATGATCTGATACGTCAGCCTGAAAAATTTCTGAACCGGGAAGTTCATTTTTTAGTTTTTCAGCAGAGTCCCTGTCATGATTATAATTGATGGCTATTCTTGCACCCTCTGCTGCAAACTTTCTCGCTATTGCATTTCCCAGACCCCGTGAGGAACCTGTTATCAATACTATTTTATTTTCAAGTTTTGCCATGGTTAATAATATGGTACACTTATAAAAATTTGGTGCATGCATGATAAATTGCAGTGGCAATGGTTCTCGCAAGTGTTAAATATTCTTATTAAATTGCATAATAATGATCAATAATTATGAGGCAGTCTATAAAAAACAGCATTACGGGCTTGTTGGCAGCCATTCCGCTGTGAAGGTTTGCCACTGGACAAAAAGTGAATTGCTTGGCAAGGCCCCATGTTATAAAAACACATTTTACGGGATCAATTCCCACCAGTGCATACAGATGACACCGGCTTTGAACTCATGTTCTGAGAACTGTGACTTTTGCTGGAGATTCCAGGGATTCGATTCAATGCACATAAATGAAGAGGATGACCCAGAATTTATTCTGGAAGAGAGCATTAAGGCACACCTTAAACTTATATCCGGATTCAAGGGCAATCCAAAGGTAAAAAAAGAATTGTTTGAGGAGGCATCCCATCCCAGGCATATGGCAATTTC
>JAKADL010000141.1 GCA_021820565.1 Thermoplasmata archaeon | reverse complement strand
CCCTCTTTACAACAAAGCCCTTGGATTTCAGTACGGAATATACATAATAAATATAGAGATCTTCATTGAATACCCTGCTTATAATATCTGATAGGCTTATATTTTCCACTGGCAATATTTTGCCCTTCATATACAGGTATATGGATTCACAGGGTTCGAGTACCATTGCATCACCGGATATTTTTCCTGTATGATACTTATTTATTATCTGGGAGGCATCCATACCTGAAAACTGAAAGTGGGTATTATTGCATACGACATCCATTATGTGATATTATTTACCCTGATTAAAAATTTTTGCCAGTGAGTATCCCAGGATTTCCTTTAAAATTGAAGAAAAATCATCCCTGTTGCTATAAATAAAATACAGTATTCCGTATTCCCCTGCAAGTTTTGAAACTTCTGGCTCCCAGAACTGTGATGTATACCTCATATCTGCCTTGGTCGCTATGATGAATATTTCCATAGTATCATTATACATTTTAAGGAATTCACGGGCATTCTGCAGGCTCACCATATCCGTTATGTCAACAACCAGAAGTACGAAGGTAGATTTTGATAAAAATTTTTCATTCAATGTTTCGTATGGCATTTCCAGGAATAAAAGGTCTATTTCATATTCATTTGACATGAAATCAATGCTTACCTTTTTTCTCACAAAGCCCTTGCTATTTATGGGAGTCGCTGTGCCGTAAACTGCCTCTGATACTATAGAACTTTTCCCCGCATTTTTTTTACCGGTAACAGTAACCTTCCATATAAGCTTTTGAGCCATTATGATTCGGATTAATACCTATTATAAAATATTTTTTTATTTGACCGCATATATTTATTGTAATGCCATGTTTATGATTGATATTTTATGCTTTACTCTTTAAAAAATCAATGATATAACATCACTGCATCAGGATATGCTGTATACATTCGTGCTTATTCCGGTGATTCCATTTATGATATAATAATGAACTTTAAATATTTCATTTTCATTATATATTATGAAATTTGAATTTTCTGACAATATGAAAAATTTAAAGTCCTCTGAAATCAGGGAGCTTTTAAAGTATATACATATGCCCGGGATGATATCCTTTGGTGGTGGCCTGCCCAATCCGGAAACCTTTCCTTCAAAGGAACTCAAGGATATACTGGATGATATAATGGACAACTATGCATCTTCCGCATTGCAGTATGGACAGACAGAGGGTCTTCCTGAACTGAAAGATCAACTTGCCGAATATCTGAAAAGAGATGAGAATATAAATGTCGCACCCGAGAATATCATGCTCACCACAGGTTCTCAGCAGGCCCTGTATGCATTACCTATAATATTTGCAAATCCCGGAGAATATGTGGTAACAGAAGCTCCAACATATGTGGGAATGCTTTCTTCACTGACGGCCAATCAGGTGAAATCTGTTGGTGTGAGTATGGATGATGAGGGAATGATAACCACCGAGCTCGAAGATAAGCTCAGAGACCTTAAATCCAGGGGAACAAAACCCAAATTTATATACACTATACCAACATTCCAGAACCCGGCCGGGTATACAATGCCCCTTGATAGGAGAAAACACCTGCTTGAAATCGCAGAGCAGTACGATATACCGATTATAGAGGATAATCCCTATGGAGATTTGAGATATTCGGGGCAGAAAATACCGACACTTAAAAGCCTGGATAAAAATGAAATGGTGACATACCTGGGTACATTTTCCAAAATCATGGCGCCGGGACTGAGAACTGGATTTACTGTTTCGCAGCCCGAGGTTCTTGATGAATTCAACAAACTCAAGCAGGCTATGGATTTAGCAACCAATTCATTATCCCAGTATATTGCCTACGAATATATCAGGAAAGGAATAATCTATAAACAGATACCAAAAACTATAGATTTGTACAGAAAAAAGAGGGATATCATGCTTGAGGCCCTCGATGACTATATGGAGGATGCCACATGGTCCAGGCCTGACGGTGGAATGTTCCTGTGGGTAAAATTGAGCAAGAATATGGATGCATTTAAAATGCTGAAACGTGCCATAAACAATAAGGTGGCATATGTTACAGGATCGGCATTTTATCATAATGAACCTGAATTAAACACAATGAGGCTTAATTTTACATATTCCAGTGATGAGGACATCAAAGAAGGAATAAAAAGGCTTGCAAAAACTATAAAGGAAGAGAAACAGTCTCTTTAAATAATATTTTATAATAATTCTCTATTTACTTTTTATGTTAACGCTTGTAGGGGGCACATTCAATACACTTCACAAAGGCCACGAAGAATTGCTCCGGGCTGCATTTCATACAGGCAACAGGGTCATAATCGGAGTAACTTCTGACGATTATGTAAAATCACACAAAAATAAGGCTATTCCGTACACAAAGAGAGCAGCCGGCGTAAAAAAATTAATGGATAAACTCACAGAAAATTATGAAATTCATCCACTGGATTCAGCAATGGGGAATACACTTGATGTGGAAAATGCTGTGCTGGTTGTTTCTCCTGAGACTTATACCAGTGCGAGAAGGATAAATGAAAAGCGCAGAACAATGGGAAAAGAGCCGTTGCATGTTATAAAAATACCCTATGTGCTTGCGGAAGACCTCTTTCCCATCAGCTCTTCGAGAATATTCAAGGGTGAGGTCACAAAAACCGGTAGACGTAAAAACCCTGTGAAAATAGCAATTTCAACCTGCAATGACCTGAAATTCGAAGCTGCGGAAAAATTTATAAGAGGAATAATGAAAAATTACACATTGATAAAAAATACAGATTATAAAACCGGAGGCGAACAGCCATTCGGTGAGGATACTATGAGATATGCCAGCAGTAGAGCAATGTACGGGTTAAAAGATAATGATTATTCTATCGGGATCGAATCTGGCCTGTTTTATAACAAAATAAATGATACATATTATGATCTGCATTATTGTATTATAGTTGACAGATACAGTTATATTACATCGGGGTTCGGATCAGGTTTTGAAATGCCTGATGCGGTTATGGATGCGATAAAATCAGGAAGCAGTACAAACCAGTTTGTTGAAGATAGTTATGGAATTAAAAAAATTGGGCGTGAGAGAGGGATTACCGGTCTTATCTCTGGCAACATGGTTACAAGGAGCACACTGATATATGAATCCGTGAGAAATGCCTTTATGCCACGTCTGCGCCCGGACATTTATGAAAGGGAATTCCGCCCGTGAACTTTTTTACCGGAACCGTTTTCCTTTGTGCCTTTTGCAGAGAAGAATATTCCTGCGGCTACCATGAGGAGCCCTCCCATTTCAAGTATGGTAGGTACCTCCCCCAGTATAATG
>JAKADL010000140.1 GCA_021820565.1 Thermoplasmata archaeon | reverse complement strand
ATCTTTAACTTTTTTATGAAGAATATGTCAAATGTTTTTTCAACCATTTCCATGATTCGTTTCAATACCAGGCAAAAAAGTTATAACATTATTATGCATATTTATAAAATAAGTTCCAGCATGGTTTCCCGGGGATAATACCTGGAGAGAATAGAGTAACCATAAAAGCAGGAATTACAGATAAGGTGATGGAAATGGAAGAACTTGAGAAAATTGTGAGGAAGTATTATGATGCTGTTGATAGCAATGATCTTGAAACCTTATTTTCAGTATTTGCTGATAATATAGTTTATGAGAGACCCGGATATGGCCCCATATCCGGAATGGAAAAATTCAGGGATTTTTATGAGGCAAATAGAATCATAAAAAAGGGGAAACATACACTTTCAAATATAATCGTGCATGAACCCTATGTGGTAGTTGAGGGGGAATTCCACGGAACACTGAAGGATGGCAGGGAATCATATACGAAGTTCGTTGATGTTTACACATTTTCTGGAAAGAAGGCAGTCAAAAGGCATACATATTTTGATGGGCAGAATGTCTAAAATATTATTTTTTGAAGTGTAAGAACAAGTCTGATAAAATCGAGACTCCAGAGATTGATAAGGTAATTTTCCGGATATTTGTAGAACCCGTAAGGGTGCAGAACTCGAGAATAGGCGGCGTAAAATTTGCCAAGGTCAGCAATGTCATGACCTGTATAGAAGCCAAGCATGCCCAGTATGGCTCCTGCTTTTGGCAGTGCAATGGTGAACCTGGTTGCACCCCTACCGCATTTCACGCATTTTTCCCTTATTTCAAGACCCGTTTCATTTTCTATATCTTCAATACTGCGTGAATACTTTATATAGGATTTTGAGTGGATTCCACATAGAGGGACGCCGCTGAGAAAAATTGTTATTCCCCGGGGTATATAGTCTTTCCCGGTATAATGCCACACTCTACCTGTGAACTGCTGGAGGCCGTATATTATGAATTTTTTATCTATGAGCCTGTGCCATTCCAGGTGTTCCAGTGCCAGTTCATAGGGATTGTTTTCCGTTCGCATTTCATATATTTCCTTTACCAGTGCAACACGTTCCAGGAAGAATCTGGTGTTTTCGAAGGCCGCGCTGGCCATGCCGTTTATTGCAGAGAGATGCGCATGTTTCATGGCGGAAATAGCGCTATCTGCTATTCTGAAATTGAAATTGTCTTTTATATCGTTTTCCATTAATTCCATCAACGCCATTGCATGATTTTCATAATTCCCCTTGATGATTGTATTGCTGCCCAGGTAATCAAGAATTGAATTTTCCCTGAAATCTCTTATATATTTCTTATAACTGGTATATACATTTCTGGACATAGAATATAATGCCACGATGTTTTATATGCTTTTCATTTCAGGCAGGGTATATGTTCAGCCATAGAATATGATAATGCAACAACGTACACGGCAACGATACAATTTCCTTTTCTGGAGTTAGCATTACGAGAGTGTTATCCTGATAAAAGTTAATAATATATAAATGATTACTCGGTATGGATTCCTTAATACATGGCTTTCATAATATGAGTGTAGAAGATCGAAGAAAGCTCATAAAAGAATTTTCAGGATTAACAGAGGATGATATGGAAACGATGGATTATAGAATGCCCATTGATGCAGCCGGGAATATGATAGAAAATGTTTATACGATAATGGATTATCCCGTTGGTGTTGCAACAAATTTCAGGATAAATGGAAAGGATTACCTCATTCCCATGAGCCTTGAGGAGCCATCGGTAGTTGCTGCCTGTTCCAATGGTGCAAGATATGCAAGGCCAGATGGATTTACTGCCTATTCAAGTAATTCTCTGATGAGGGGAGAAATTGAGCTTTACAGTGTTCCAGATCCGGATTATGCTGTGATTAAAATATTGCAGAATAAGGAAAAAATACTGGAAATGGCAAACAGCAGGTCAAAAACCCTGTCCGGCATGAAAGCAGGTGCAAAATCCATTGAAATCCATTACATAAATAATGAACTGATTGTCAACCTGATTATTGATGTTGCCGATGCGATGGGTGCAAATATAATAAATACCATGCTGGAGTATGTTTCAGGGTATATTGAGGAACTGACAGGTGGCAAGTCCAATTTAAGGATTATGAGCAACCTGACCACCGAAAGGATAACATACGCATATGCAAAATTCGATGGTAAGAAACTCGGTCAGGAAACGGTTGACAGGATTATACTGGCAAATGAATTTGCAAAACATGATATATACAGGGCCACAACACACAATAAGGGAATAATGAACGGAATAGATGCTGTTCTGCTTGCCACCATGAACGACTTCAGGGCGCAGGAGGCAAATGCCCATGCATATGCATCGATAAATGGCTATGGCCCTCTGACTGAGTACAGAAAGGATTCTGAGGGTAATTTGATAGGATCAATAAAAATACCTGTTGCCGTGGGTACCGTGGGTGGTGCAACCAGAACATCCAGAAAGGCAATGCTTGCAATGAAGATCATGAGAATTTCGGGATCTGCGGAATTCGCCAGTATACTTGCTTCGGTGGGACTTGCACAGAACTTTGCGGCACTGAGGGCACTGGCAGATGAGGGTATCCAGAGCGGGCATATGAAGCTGCATGCAAGGAACATTGCTATCGCAGCCGGTGCCACAGGGGATCTGGTGGAGAAGGTTGCCCGGGAAATGATATCTGGAAAGAATATAAGTTACACAGCCGCCAGGGAAATCATTGAAAAAACAAGAGGATGAGTATATATGGAAGATTATGAAGAGAATATAAAAAATGGAGATAATTTTGTAAAAAAGGAAAAATTCATGGATGCAATCAGGGAATATACAAAGGTCTATGATGCCGTAAAAGAGGACGATTTGAAGGCCGAAATTTGCTATAAACTTTCCCAATGTTATTTTTCCCTAGACCATAAGAGCACAGAAAATCCCCTGAAATATGCGGAAGAGTCCCTAAGTCTGCATAGGAAACTCGGTGATAGTGAACTCGAAGTCATGGACCTCCTTAATATTGGTTACATATACCTGGATAGCGGGAAGCGTGATGATGCTATAACATTCTTCGACCAGGCAATATCCGTTGCGGATAAAATTGAGGATGTCCAGCTTTTTGCACTCTCCAATAATTCCAAGGCGGAGGCATTGTCATCCCTCAAATCGAAACAGCCTGCAGCCATGGAAATTTACGACCATGTAATGGAATTATCCGAGAAATCTGAGGACTGGGAGAATTATTTTGAAGCACTCTATGGAAAAATCAATATACTGAGAAACAGCGATATCAATGCAGCTTTCGACCTCGGAAAAGCGGCACTGGACAAGATCGATGCAGTAATG
>JAKADL010000139.1 GCA_021820565.1 Thermoplasmata archaeon | reverse complement strand
GCCTTTCAAGTCCGGCAAGGCTGAAAATAATAGAAATTCTTTCTGAAGGTATGAAGACAGTCGGGAATATTTCGGAATTGCTGAATAGTTCCCAACCATCGGTGTCTGGTCATTTAAAGATATTATCAGAATATGGTTTTGTTAACCAATTTCAGTATGGCAGAGAGGTATTTTATAAAATTATTCCGGAAAGAGTTGAGGCTCTAACCACATATCTGGATGACCTTGCAGGAAATCATAAAACATATACAAAAATAAAACAATCCAGTAATAATGCGTCTTTTTCTGAATGCAGAAGATGTTATGACCATTTAGCGGGATACGAAGGTGTCAGGCTGCTAAAAACACTATTATCAAATGGATGGCTGAAACAGATAAATGACAAACCGGAATATGACCTAACTGAAAAGGGCGAAATCAACATGCTCAAATTAGGCATTAAAATACCTTTAAAAAGAAAACATGGAAGAATTTTTGCCTATGGATGCAGGGACCTCACTGAAAAAGAATTCCATCTTGGCGGAGCCCTTGGTTCCGAATTTATGAAAGCACTGATAGGGAAAGGATTCATTGCTGTTCATGACGATTCTAGGATTATAACTGTGCTAAAACCCATAACAGACTGGCTCGATGTATAAAATTCCGTAATACAGTAAGAATAGAATTAATCTTTTAGAATTCTCTGTAAGCATATGCCATTGTTGTGTTTGAATATGATATATATTCATCCCCTGTTATGGCTATTATACCACAACTCACTGTGAATGAATCAACCTCTCTTTTCACTATGGTTTCAAGTCTTTCTTTCCCTATCTCTGAATATATACGATATGATAGAATATTCCTGGCTATCTCCTCTCCTATTCCTGTGGCAACTACTGCGCCTTTCTCTCCTGCATATATTCCAGCGCCAATTATGGGTGAATCCCCGACCCTGCCCCTGAGCATCGGAAATGATCCGCCTGTTGAAACTGCCGCAGCAAAGTTTCCATCTATTCTTGCAACCGCACCTACAGTATCCCCTGATTTCTTTTCCAGAAATTTGAACTTATCAGGCAAACCATTTTTAGCAACTTCTCCCCGGAATTTTTTCAATCTTTCCATGCCTGCCTCCGTCTCAGGATTATAATATTCATATCCCATTTCCCTGGCAAATTCTGTTGCTCCATCCCCGGATAGCATGATATGGGGGCTCCTGATCATCACATCCCTTGCAACAAGAACAGGGTTTTTCACATTTTCTATGCATATTACTGATCCGAATTCTTTGCCAGACATTACAGCAGCGTCCATCTGGATGCTTCCATCCATCCTTGGTACAGACCCTGTTCCTGCATTGAAAAATGGATTATCTTCCATTGAAATTACTGGGTTTATTGCCATATTCAGCGCATTATTTTCCAATTTTATATTTTTAAGGATATCTTCAAGTATGCTACTCATGTGAGAGGGAGTCCCGGCACCACCGTGGATTAAAACTGCATTTTCCATGAAAAGTAATACAGAATAAAATAATTAATTTAACTGATACAGCCCAAATGCCAAATTACAGAATCAGGACACAGCAGAAAAGAATATGAGAATGATAATGCACTTCATTAGTCGTTCAGTGCTAGGCTTGATCATACTGAAAAACTGCTATTGAAAATTAATAAAGTATATGCAATATTATTCCTTTCTTTCTTGAAGTCGCTGACATTCTCGATCGACTTCTGATCTGCATAATTACAAGTTTTTATCCTTGATCATATATCCTGATTAATGCCAGTAGACAGTTCCAGCAAGATTAAAATATCACTTTTCAATGAATTGTGTCATAACGATGTTAAATGAATAATAGAAAACTTATAGCCCTTAGGTCTCTTATAATAGCAGCCGGTGCTACTGCCGCAGCTTCCTTTGTTGGGGTGTTTGCTGTAATGATTGGCGCATCAGCTGTTGAAATGGGATGGCTACAATCATCATCAAACTCCCTGAGCAATCTCGGCCAGATACTCTGGGGCAGAATCAGTGATAGAATCGGTAGGCGGACACCGTTTCTTATTGCCGGAAGTGTAATTCTTGCAATACTGTGGTATATGCTTCCATATTCCTATGATCCTGTGGATCTTATAATTCTATATGCCCTCATATCCCTATTTTCCGCAATGATAACGGTGAACTGGTATTCATTCATTGCTGATAATATTGCCCAGCAAAGAGGTCATTTCCTTGCTATTATAACAAACATTGCATCCCTCGGTACCATAATATCACTCATAGCAATGTTTTTTCTCCTAGACAGTGATTCCAGGAAAGATATCGTCATTCCATTTACAGCTGCATCCATTTCCTATATTGCATCGGCTATCATAGGATTTGTTTTAAGCGAGAAAAAAAGTGAAACCACAATGAGCAAAAACCTTCTGGGTACCCTGAAAACGCTGAAAAATAATAGTATTTTTTATAGATATTTCAGGGCCACGAATGTACAGTCTTTCTTCTGGGCCCTTGCATGGCCAATGTTTCCCATAACAATAGTAACAATTATGCATTTTTCATTAAAAGTTGTAGCACTGCTCACCATATCCTCCATAGGGTCTGCCCTTATAACCCAGTATTTTATTGCAAAGTTTATCGATAATATCAACAGAGTTCCCCTGATATTTCTGAATAAGATCATGTTAAGCGGAATACCGTTGATGTATGCATTTTTCGATAGCCTGCCATTTTTTATCGTTCTGGAAATATACAGCGGATTTCTAGGGTCCATACAGAATACAATTCTCACATCTTATACCCTTGATATTGTCCCAGAACGACATAGAGCTGAATATATATCCATTCTCAACGGCTTTAACGGTGCGGTTTACTTCGCAGGTGCACTAACAGGTGGTTATCTACTCTCACTTTTCATAGATTTTTTTCCACTCAAGCTCGCCCTCACCTTTTCATATCTGATTGTATTTTCCGGTAGATTCATCTCTTCATTCCTCTTCCGTGGACTCAAAGAAGTACCGGGTGGAGGGAGGAGCAACAGCGTCCTGAGTGTTCTCTTCAAACCACGGCAGCCTGGTTCTCCTTCCGGTGCACCGATCAATCCCAGATGAGATTATATGCGATTAAGTATTTATATTATTATAGAATATATAGAACATATGGTTAAAAATCTGGAGATAAGCCTTGACAGAAATTCGGATGAAACAATATACATGCAGCTGTATAATCAAATAGTTCTGAATATTATATCTGGGAATCTTGAAAAGGGAGATACACTACCCTCATCAAGGATTATGGCTGGAACCCTGGGAATTAATTTTCATACAGTAAATCAGGCATACCAGCGCTTAAGGGAGAATGGAATTATAGTCATAGGAAAGAATAAAAAGTACATAATAGCAGACCG
>JAKADL010000020.1:14403-18048 GCA_021820565.1 Thermoplasmata archaeon | reverse complement strand
TGAATGTGAGTATATCCGGTGTTTTGGAAATGAAATAGAGATATAATTCTTCTGAATACTCAAATTCCAGTGCCTGCTTCAGTATGAGCGCGGTAACAGGATCAATGTACAGGTCTGAAGTGAGCCTCCCGAAATGTGTAGCTGAATACTTCCCATTTTCTTCAGATATGAAATCATTGTCTTTCAGAAAATAGATTGCACTTTCAAATGCAAGATCCAGATCTTCTATATCCTTCTGGACTGCCAGCAATGTTTTTCCGTAGAAAGCGTTGATGCCGTCAAGATCATCCGCTATTCCCGATGAGATAAGCGCCAGGATATTGAACCTTATAAGACTGTTTGAGTCCATTTTCGAAATAACGGGCTCAAGCTCTCCACTCAAATATCCCTCCGCGACCCTGAGCATGGTTGGTGAAGCAGCATATATGTAGCCGTAACCTTTTTTATCATATTTCGGCCTACCTGCCCTGCCTATCATCTGCTGGATTTCTATACCGGATATGGGTTTGCTGTATCCATCTGCATATCTGGTTATATCCCTTATTATAACCGTTCTTGCAGGTAAATTAACACCCGCTGCCAGTGTCGGTGTCGCAGCAAGAATTTTTATAAAACCTTCCCGGAAAAGCCTCTCTATTTCCGTTCGCTGATCATTTGACAATCCTGCATGGTGGTACATAACCCCGCGTGATATCATGTTGTTTTGCACGTCATTGAATATATCTGGAGGTATATTCATAGCTGAAACATCATTGTTGAAGTTAAAGATACCCGCCATCGACTGTGCATATTTCTCCGCATTTCTTCTCGAGTTCCTGAATACCAGAGCCTGTCCTCCTGATTCCAGGCTTTCCCTTATGAGGTATATTTCATCCTCACTCCCGATGAACTTCTTGGATTTATCCTGGATAAGGCTATGCTTGAACACTATACCAGTTTCCAGTGGCACTGCCCTGAAATTCGATATAACTGTACTTGCATTCATCCATTCTGCTAATTCTTCTATATTTGAAATAGTTGCGGAAAGTCCGAGAATCAAAATGTCCGGATTCAGGTAAAGTACTGTGGATATGACAGTTTCCAGTCTTGGTCCCCTGCTCTGATCTGATATCATATGAATTTCATCTACTATGATGAGCCCGAAGTAATTCAGTATATCAGGATCCCTGTGAAGCATGGAATCTGCCCTTTCCGATGTCGCAATAATAACATCATAATTCTTTACGAAGGAGGGTGGAACATCATAATCGCCGATGGACATTGTTACCTTCAACCCCAGATTTCTAAGTGTTGACAGTTCTGCAAATTTCTCCATGGCGAGAGACCTCAGAGGAACTATATACATGGATTTCTTTCCCTTTAAATATGTATCATAAATAGAGATATAAGCTATGAGTGTTTTACCTGAGGCAGTTGGCACCGATACTATTACATTACCGTTTTTCCTGATCTTTTCCACTGCCTCTTCCTGGTGCTTGTAAAGTGTAAAATCATTATTTTCAGTTACCTTGAGAAATTCCCCGGAGGTAGCCTCGCTTAATTTCATGGGAGAATATTATTAAATGTTTTAAATAACTATCTGTATGTCAGGATTTAGAAAATTTCTCATTTCCGCATTTTGTAGAAAGTATAAATAATAGTTATACATATAACTATTATGGAGAAAAAAATGAAAATTGGTCCTAAAGGGCAGGTTGTAATACCTAAAGATATCAGAGATATCACTGGGATAAAACCAAATACCGAGGTTATTGTCTCACTAAATGGAAATAACATTACAATCAGAACTGCAAAACCATTAACGGAGACTTATCTAAAATATTATGAAACAACTTATTCAAAAAAACTAAAAAATAGTGTGGATATAAATAGAATACTGGATGATGAATATGACAGAAACTTTTTACATTGATTCTAACATATTTATTTTTCCGGTTATATATAATAATGAACAGGCTTATAAAGCGGGAAATATTCTATCCAGAATAGAAAATAATGAAATTATAGGATACACTTCTGTTTTAACATGGGACGAGGTTGTGTACGTTATATGGAAAACACTGGGAAAGGCAGATTCTATATCAATAGGCAAAAAATTTATAAATTATCCGAATTTGAGATTTATAAATACTGATTTAAATATTATCATAAAAGCTACGGAGATAGCAGAAAATTATAATTTAAAGCCAAGAGATTCTATACACATAGCAACCGCATTATCGAGAGATATACATAATATTATATCTGATGATTCTGACTTTGATTCGGTGGATATTGTATATAGGATTAAACTTTAGGCTTTTTTTATGTTAATCTTTAAACTTTCAAAATTTAGAGAGGTATCCCTGTTAACATGTCTGATTATAAAAGTCAGTATACTGATATTAGTAATACTTTTTATATATTATGGCATAACATCCTGATGATTACCATAACTTTCGTCATACCTGCCAGCATTGACTTTAACGGTGGGATTGAAAAAACAATTTCTCATTATTATGAATGCAATACCGGGGATTTCAAGAAATTCATTCTTCAGGGGGAAGGCAAATCATCAGCGAATATATATTCAATAAAATCAATTTATTCGAAATTAATAATAAAAACTTCGGGCATAGCAAATTTTATGGTAAGAATGTTTGCTCCGGCATTACTTACACTGGATAGAATTATTAATTTAAAAATCATTAAATATATAGAAAAAACATCCGACATCATCTACCTAACACATAATGATTACTATTATTTATTCAGGCACGGCAAATTCATGATATGGAGTGAACATGGGAATATCCCCTCTAATTATACGGGTATCGCCATTATTAATTCAGCGGTTACATCATTGATAAAAAATAAACTAATATTCCGGAATATAAGTGCAGTGCATCTGATAAACGGTTATAACCGTAAATTAATTCCCATGAAGAATGTATTCTGTGTGCCGAATGGCGTAGATTCTTCTTCATTCATTCCGGGGGAGAGGAAGACTGGAAGACCAAGATTGTTGTATGTTGGCAGACTCGAAAAGTCAAAGGGCATAGATATGGTGTTGAATGTATTCAAAAATCACAATCTGAATATTGAGCTCACTGTTGTGGGATCGGGAAATTTAGAGAATGATTTCAAAAACGTCCCTGATAATGTAAAATATTTGAAGAATATACCGGATTCCGAATTGCAGAAGATTTACAGAGATTCAGATGCGTTTATTTTTATATCCACTCTAGAAAACTTCGGCAATGTAGTTCTTGAAGCGTTATCATCCGGACTTTATGTGGTTGCATCACAAAATTTAAAGCCACGATTCAACGATATAGAGAAAATGAATTTCCTTGAATATATTGAACCTACAGAAGAGGGTATACTTGAAGCCATAAGGGGTATTGAGGAGAAGCTTAAATATACCGAGATATTTGCTTCCAGACTTTTTATACATAATTATATAAAAAAAACTTACGACTGGAATAATGTGCTTGTTCAATTTTATGCTGATATTAAAAGTGTCTATCATCAGGAATGAAACAGTATTATACTTAATAGTTATAAAAGATATATGAAAACACAGATAATATGGCATGGGCATGCAGGATTCAGCATAAAATGGAAAACAAACATACTGATAGATCCCTTTTTCACAGGAAATCC
>JAKADL010000020.1:0-14303 GCA_021820565.1 Thermoplasmata archaeon | reverse complement strand
TCACGCTGCCTGAATATGAAATAATTTCTGGAATTCCTCAGGATAGACTCAGAGTAATTATTGAAATAATAATCATCAACATTCTGTGTAATAGTTATCAGGGATATTCTGTGGTGCCTTCCATTTCTCGCAAGCATGTCCATCATCTCTGCACTTTGCAGGTCTTTCAAAAAAAGATGGCTCTCATCTATAACCACTATTTTATTACCAGGTCTCTTTTCCGCAATTGATGCAGTAAATGTAAGTGCAAGCCTGAAAAACAGGTCCCTGTAACGGCTATTTCCATAGTCAAAGCGGAATATACATCTGTTTCCGTGCATCTTAACCGGGGAGCTGAACAGTTTATCCAGTTCGGGATTCAGAGTAATTGAATTCACTTTTCCGTATTCAGTTATACTGGAAATCAGATTGCTGAATGTCATGCCATCTGATTTACTGTCAATCATTTCCCTGATAGTACTGACATTGATTCCGGTAATACTTCCCAGCACCTCCGGAATGATATTTTTCAATTCGCCAGAATCCATAGTAAAATCAGGATACTGGCCGGTACCCAGCTCAATAATCTGGTCTCCACTGTATTCCATTAGGGGATCTATAATATACACGGAAGATGAGCTTTCCATGTGGTCAAGAAGTATTCCAGTAAAATAAGATTTTCCCGATCCGGTTTCTCCGGTTACTGCAATGTTGTATGAAGACGCGCGGAACAGATTCAGGTATACAGTTTTCCCTGTAATGGTATTTATACCGAGAGGTTCACCGGTATATTCCGGCAAAGCAGTAAAGCCACAGGGAAAGATTGTGGATATGGCGCCGGAATCCATCATATACTTTTTTCCCTGCGAGGCGGACAGGAGGGGATTGAACGAATCATCATTGAAAAAATTAAAAGGCTTCATTTTAAAGCCGGCAGATTTCATTGCCCTCAAAAAAGTTTCACTGTTTTTACGCAACTCGGCCGGATGATCAGTTAAAACTGAAAATCTAATGAATACATTGTAGAGCTTCTCCTGTTTTGACATTGCTTCAAGGGAATATATCTGTTTTTTCAGGATTGATGCATAATGTCCTGTTTTTGTATATGATAGTTCGGCTTTTCTTGTTGCCAGCAACCTCTTCAGGAGTATATCCCTTCCGTTCAATGATTTTAAATCTATATTCAATTCTACCATGAATCCCAGTTTTTCTATTATTGACTGGTAAAGAAAATCTGCTGAATAATCCATATCCACAACATCAAAATATGCTCCATAAAGCCCATTCCGCACAAAATAATTAGAATAAACTTTTACACCATCCCCGAAAATATTACGAAATGAATCTTCATCGTCGAGCAATGTTATTTTTACTGCGCTTGCTGCCTTTACGGCCGGAATATTTTCCCGGATTATATCAACACCGGCATTGAAATTTGTTGTGTTTGCCTTTAACATCACAAACGTTCTATAATATATTGAATCTGTTATTAATTCGGGCTTTACCACAATAGTTGTACCGCACGTTACTGTATCAAGCATATGCTCAATAGCCGTCATCTGAACATTTTTTGCTGTATCTGTATAGAGTTCCCTGTTTCCTATTTCAATTACTGAAAATATATATTTACCTGAAATGCCGTACAGCTCATTATTTTTTACAAATTTTAGTCCCGTTGATGAATAACGAAAGTATATTTTTCTAACTGCATATAAATTTTCAGGTTCAAATCTCAACAATGTCATAATAGCAAAATAAATAATTCCACTTATTATTGCTCCCAATAATGATATGGTGGAAATCGTTGCAATAATGGAAATACCGGCAATTATTATAATAAATTTTTCAAGGGAAATTCCGTATATAAATGATTTAAAATTATATACATTAGCTGGAATTTTAATGTATATCACCGTTGCTATCTATTATTCCGGGAATGCCGATGCCCGATGTATCTGTAATAGCCATACCTATATCAGAATCTCCGTTGAGCAGGGCTTCTGGACTGATTCCATCCATATTGGATGATATACCTGACATGATGCTGTCCGTTTCCAGGAAATTAAAGGAACCCTGAAAATATCTGTATATTTCTGTAACAAAAAATAGGGGAGCAGTCGCAGCCACGTAAATCAATCCTATATCTAGGTATGGGTTATTGAACATGCCTATCAGATAAAGAATTATAAGAGTAAAAAAGGGAAAGAATGATACCTCAAAGAATATCCGGTAAAATTTAATTATATGTTTTTCACTTCCTGGAATCATAAAGAGTATGGATGCCAGTGGCATGAATAAAATGAAGAAAAGTAAAAGTGCCTGCCTTATAATCAAAATACCGAAAAGAAGAACTATAGCCAGCATAAAGGAACCATTGAGCAGTATTGACATAAGGGCATTCTCTGGTGAAAGTCCTGAGAAGCCTATATTATACCAGTCAGGTTTTAATAAATATATGTTGTTATAAAATACCAGTGATACCTTTAAAAACAACATGGAAATTTTGTAAGACTCTACGAAGAGAATACTGGAAACCAGCATTTTGATAATAAATCTTGTGGCAGGATAGGGTTTTATAAATGAATTATACACCAGCATGCTGATTGCAGAAAAAATCATGATGGTTACGATAATATCTGAATAAATACTGTTAAATAAATACTTATAAAATGTCAGGAATGCTGTATTAGCATTGATAAATTCAAGGTATGAATATCGGGGAGCCAAACCGTAATTTACCGTGAGGTGCCACAGAATAATTATGGATGGCCGCGCCAGATCCATAAAAGCTTTCAAAATTTCGTTCAATATACTTCCAGCACTCATACTTTCCCTGTTACAACGTAATTGAACACTGCAAACAAAACTCCACTTACAGCCATGATATATATCACGGTTCCTATTGTTGCATTTTTCAGTTTTTCCCTTGCCATATACTTTTTGTTCTCATCCGTGCTGAAGAAGCTCAGTGCAACCGGGATCCACAAAAGTGTAATCAAAATTGCAGAAACCGATATTGCTATGTCATCTATTCTGCCCAGCATTGTATTTATGGATGCTATGATGTATTCAAATAACATCTTTGGTAATAGAAAAAAGGTATAAAATATTAATTATGAGGAGAGAGCCAAGATATTGATTTTTCTGTATATTTTCAAAATAACTTTTTCTGCCTATCAGCAAGCATGACACCTGTATCGGGAAGTTTCAATTCCTTCCTGATATATCTCAACGTGTCAGGTGAGAGGCCTTCGTAATGGTTATTGGCATAAATAAAAACTGTATCCATTCCATTAACATTGTTTAAAATTTTTGTCACCCATTTATTTATTTCTTCTCGCCTGTTTATCCTTATCTCTCCCAGCTGATTTTTTTTCAGGGATTTATTGCCCAGAAATCGTATATAGAGATTATGGGTAGTTTTGATTTCCGGTGGTTTTATGTAATCCAGAACCGGCCAGGCAAAGGTTATCCGGAACTTTTGCAGTAATGAATATACTTCAGATCTGTACCATGAAGTATGTCTGAACTCAATTGCGAATTTTATACTTTCAGGGAGCATCTCAATGAAGTTCTCCAGGCTTTCCATATTGTAGAGAAAATCCGGCGGAAGCTGTATGAGCACTGTCCCAAGTTTTTCACGGAGCAATGAAATATTCCCCAGGAAGAATTCAAGGTCCTTTTCACAATTCTGCAATTTATTTTCGTGAGTTATCTTCCGGGGCATCTTCGGAGAAAACAGAAAGTTATCAGGAACTGAATTATACCATTTATTCACAGTTTCCGATCCCTGGGCCGCATAGAACGTTGAATCTATTTCCACGGTGTCAAATATCTTGGAATAAATTTTGAGAAAGTTTGAAGGCATTTCCTGGAAATCGTATAACTTTCCTCTCCAGAAATCATAACTCCAACCGGAGCAGCCTGTCCTGTAATCCATATATATCAGTATTATTCTATCACTAATAAATTATTTAGAAAAATCCGGTTATTTTTTTGTGGATATCTTTGTAGATACATTAGCAACATTGGTATAAAATGATATTTTTCTGGGAACAGTTTCTCTGGGCTTTCCATTCCGGTTTTCCTCTTCTTTAATAAATGACGGTTTGCCGAATAATTTTACCGGGATTGTGTCAGAAGCATTGAAATTCATTGCATATTTGCCCTTTACTGCTATTATATTTCTTCCCAGATCCATAAAGTCCTCTTCTGTAAAATTATGTACGTACCAGTTTTTTCCGGGATATGGCGGGTCAACGTAAAAAAACGTTTCAGATGTATCGTACTTTTCTATCAAACCCCTGAAGTCCATATTTTCGAGCTTCATTTTTCCAATTATATTTGAAGCTTTAATCAAGTTGGACACATTTTTGCGATAAGTTCCATAAAGTGATTTGTCCTTTTTCCCATAGGTCTCCCCCATTCCACCGAATCCGGAATTAAAACTGAAAAAAATAGAAAACGCTTTTTCTATTTCAGGATTTTCTGCATCGATCACTATTCTCCCATCATAATAATCAAAGAAGAGCCGCCTGTCCATGGCAAGTGCGTTTGCGGCCCTGTAAAAAGAGGAAAAGTGAGTTTTCAGTACAGTAAAGAGGGTAAAAAGATCCCTGTTGAGATCATTGTAAACTATATTCCTTGACCGGATATTTAATGACACTGATCCAGAACCACCAAAAACATCAACAAACACATTGCAACCTGACTGATCATATATCCTCTGGATATCCTCTACAACACTTGTTTTTGATCCAGGGTATTTCATTATCCTCAGCATTATTACCAGTTAAACGATATACTCTATTAATATATAAGAAAAACCGAACTAAATACATCAAACAGTATATATTGTTAAGTTCAGCAAATAACCGCGTAAATAATTACGAGATTGAACATAATATTTTTTGACTTTCATGATTATATTTTAATATTATACCTATTTTAATAGTGAAAGAGATTCCATTTACAGTATAGAAAAATTAATTAATTTGTTAGTTGTACATATTTGTGGACTCTGGCAAAACCTTAAAATCTAATCAGATAGGATTGTGGCATGACATTTTCCAGAGCTTTAGCCATGTAGCTCCTGCTGCTGAAGTGGCTATATTAATTACAGGGACAGCCTTAGTGGCAGAGGGAAGCACTCCATTGATATTTGTACTGGCCCCTATAATAGTATTACTTTGGCTTAATACCAATTATCAATTTTCTGGGAAAATATCAAGTTCCGGTGGGTATTCCGCATTTTCAAGGGCAGGACTGGGTAAAACAGCCGGAGATTTAACGGGATGGCTTTTCTTCTTCAACGAATTTTTGACTTATACAGGATTTGCTCTTCTATCATTTGCGGCATTTGTATTCTTAATTTCACCTAAAATCTCATCAATAACCTATATCTGGATTCCTATTATGCTTGTACCCTTAATATTTACAACAATATTTGTTTATAGGGGTGTTCGGATATCATTGAATTATGCCGTTTATACAGGCATTATTGAAACTCTAGTTTTAACTATAGGGGCCATCATCATAATTATAAAAGTTGGAACAGGTAATACATTTACAGTCTTCAGCGCAGAACCTGTTAACAATGATTTTTCCATAATAGGACTTGGACTTTTGTTTGGGCTCTATTCTTACGGAGGGAGTGGCTCTGTAATAGCCCTTGGCGAAGAATCAAAAGAGCCAAAGAAACTCATAGGCAAATCTATTTTATATGGATGGGTAATAGTTGTCGTTCCTCTTGTTTTAAATGCATATGCACTTACTGTCGGTTGGGGATTAAATAATATATCCTCGTTCGGTTCGTCTCCAGACCCTGGACTTATAGAATATTTTACATTTTTGGGCCCTTATGGGGGGGTGGCTTTTTGCTATTATCGTGTTGAATAGTTTTCTTGATTTTGGTATTGCAATAAATAATTCTCTTACTAGGATGCTTTACTATTTATCTCGAGATAGTAATATCCTACCTTCATATTTAAGTGAAACACATAAGAAATATGGTACCCCCTATAAGGCAATTATCACAACAGCCATTCTTTCATTTATAATAGCATTAATTTCAGGGCTGGTATTCGGGCCGTTTGTTGGAGCTCTTGTAATAGAAGGTGCTGCATCAATAGCATTTATGTTACAGCATGCCATAGCCACAATAAGTCTTCCTGCATATACTAGAAAGGACAGAACATTCCGGGCGACCACCGATTTAGTAATCCCAATTATGGCCGTTATTTTTATAATTTTTGCTATTTTCAGCACGGTATATCCAATTCCTGCCTATCTGGTAGGTATATGGATCGTAATAGGGTTAATACTTATAATAATCCTTAAAAAGTTTTCTTCCCAGAAACTTGCAAACGTTGTTGAAATAAAATGAATGAAAAGGAATTTTATTTACATTTATTATAAATTATATAGAATTTGAAGGTGATATTCTTATAATTACTCAAATATTAGTTAAAATCACAGAATATATAATAAAACCCTCGTATAAAATAAACGCTATGAATTAAATATATTATTTACTACTTGAAATGTTAATTTTTTATCTATAATTAAATATCGTAGATTGTTAACATACTATGGTACCAAATAGCGGAACTACTACACTTAAGCACGGTTCGGTTGGATTTTGGAGAGTGGTTTTCCAGGGTGTATCGGCAAGTGCCCCAGCTGGAGCAATAGTAACTTTTATCACTGCCGCCTCGGTATATGCCGGTGGCTCATTGCCATTATCATTCTTAATAGCATTTTTTGCCGTCTTGTCTGTTTCGGTCCCGATATATCAATATAGCAAGAAAATCTCACATGCTGGAGGTTATTATGCTTTCGTGAGTCGTTCTGCTGGGCCATTTGCCGGAATAATGACCGGAATGCTGGTTCTTGGATATCATTTCCTAGTCTTAGGATTTCTTCCATTATTCTTTTCTATAATCCTATCATTTACATTCCAATATTTCTTTGGAATAACCTTGCCGGTCTATTTCTGGGCAATAGTTGTTGTACTGTACATATTAATTACCGCCATTCCCCCATACCTCGGTATTAAACCATCATTAAATTATAGTTTTATCTTCGGTTGGGCAGAAATTATAGTTATAGCAATAGTTGCGATTATCATTGCAATACTTTCTGGTTCGCATAATTCTGCAGCAGTATTTTCCACTAAATATTCTCCAACCGGGTTTCATGGGGCCCTGCTTGGAGGTATCTTTGGTATTTCTGCATTTCTGGGTTTCTCTTCTATTGTAAGCCTTGGCGAGGAAGCAGAATTTCCTAAGAAAGTTATCGGTAAGGCACTGATAACGGATGTATTAATTAGTGGAACATTTCTAGTAGGAACCGCATATGCATTCGATATAGGTTGGGGTCCTGCTAACGCTATTAGTATGAGCAATTATTTAGTGCCACTTACAGTAGAAACCAATAGCTTTTTAGGATTATTTGCTGCCGTGATAGTCACAATTTTCTTCATTGAAAGCTACTATAATGTCGGGCTTTCATTTTTTACTTCAACAATTAGATATTTTTATGGAATGGCAAGAGATGATCATATTATCCCAGTATATTTCGCTAAGATTCACGATGAATCAGGTGTACCGAGAAGGGCGCTTATCCTCATAGTGATTATCGGGCTTGCTTTTGCATTAATCTTTGGAGCTGTTTTCGGGCCTCTTGAAGGTTATATCCTTGAAGCTACAGGTCTAACAATTTTAGCGTTGACTGCCTTGATTATTGTTGCACTCACGGTTGGATTCCTGTTCAAAAGGGAAAATGAGTTCAATATTGTATGGCACCTTGTTATACCTGTAATATCTGCGGGATTGATGGCATTTGTTATTTACGCCACGGTGTACCCGCCATCCTATCCTCTCACATATATGGCGATAGGTGCTGTTGTTTGGGCAGCTATTTCGGCGGCACTTACACTTTATGTGCGTAAGTATAAACCAGATAAGTATAAGGATGCTGGTAAATACTCAAGTGTTGAGGATTAGTATTGTCACCGTCAATATAAATTAATATGTTAATAATATTATTTTTTTAATTAAATCTATCAATTTTAAAGTTATTGGATAATAGCTATTTCTAATTCGTCACTAAATTTATTCAATGGACTATTAGAAAAGATAAACTGACTGAAATAACCATATAAATTAATGCTAGATTCGAACTTGAAACCTTTCTGTTTTCAAGTTAATAATTTTTCACTCTTTAATAAAATATTGGTACTTAACTTAATCTATAGAATCTATAAATTTCATAAGTATGTTATTATATCCATCTCTATTATCCCACATACTAAGATGTGAACAGTTCGGGAGAACTTTTAATATTGATCCATCTACCCTTTTATGAATCTCTTCTGCAACAACTTCAGTTACTTCATCATACTCACCAACAGTTATAAGAGTTGGTATCTTTATTTCATGAAGCTTTTCAGTTATATCCCAACCTTTAATAGTTCCAGTGATTGTAAATTCATTTGGGCCGTTCATAATTCTGTAAGTATCCCTTTTTTCAGCATATTCTAGTGATGTAACCACCTCCTGTGGAACGGGGTCCACACGTATGAAATAACGTGAAAAGAATTCCGCACTAGCTTTGATATATTCTAGGTTAGAATATTCTCCAGATTCTCCATATTTTTTAATAGCAGAACCTGCCCATGCCGGAAGGTTCTCTATGAGTCTGTTCATTTCTTTGACAGCGAGAGAGGTGCTTGCAAGACCACCACTAATAACCAGCCCTCGTAAGTTTTTCTGATATTTCAGGGCATAAGCTAGGGCTAGGGCCCCACCGTATGAAGACCCCATTAAAAATATTTTATCCTCAGGGCATAATTTTTTACGAACACCCTCTACCTCCTCCACAGCATAGTCTATAGTAAACTTTGACTTATCGCCTGGCGCATCTGATTTGCCACATCCGAACTGGTCATATAAGATAACTTTTATCCCGTAATTGGCCAGGTCTGAAAGTGGCATTAAATAATCATGCGACATACCCGGACCTCCATGAAGACATAGCATAGTACTTTTGAAAGAATCCTGGAAAAATTCTCTATAAAATAAATTCAATCCGTTGATATTAATAAATCCCTCTTTTTTATTAATCATGTTTCCCATGCAATATTTATTTATTCCCTATATATAAATAATTCTCCGAATCTTTTTGGATTATATTATCCCGAGTGACCCAGTTTATTTATTATTTTATAACGCTTCCTAAGCTACATAACACATTGATAGCTAAATATCTATTTTACTCTCAGAGTTCATCGATTTGCCGTCCATTATATAAAAATTATTCGTTAGGTCATTTAATGATTATTACATTATTAAGATATGGAATATATTTACATAAAATCTTATATGGGGTATTCCATATTTTTATATACTCAAAGTCCTTTAATCTTTATGGACGATTCATATTCATATATATCAAATATTTATGGAAAGAACCATTATGATATAGACGCTCCATTCAGGGAAATAGTGGAATTTTATGCAGGGGAAAGCCTGGAACTATCTTCTCTCGGTGCCTATGCAGGAAAACAGCTCTATGAAATTACAGACTATGTAGATAAAATATCCCCTCCTGTACTGAAGATGTGGGGAATTGACGGGAAACGTATTGACAGTGTCCTGATAAATTCTGTGGAAAAGCATGCACTCGAGAAACTCATAAAAGAGTTCGGGATAAACCGGCCATATTTCCATGGGAAATCCATTATAGAACATTATGCCATGGGATATCTTGTTGCGGATCCTGGTATATACTGTATAATAACGCTAACACACCAGACTGCATACGCACTGCATAAGTATGCCCCTGATAGATTCAGGGATTACGTTTCCGGGTTGATCGGGGATTCCACTAACCTGCTGCTAGGAGCAACATGGTTTACCGAAATACAGGGCGGAAGTGACCTTGGAGCCAATCAAACTATTGCAGAACCCGGAAATAATCAGTGGTACCTCACAGGCGATAAATATTTCGCCAGCAATGCGGGCCTTGCGGATGTGTCACTTACATCTGCTTTTCATGGTGATAACCACGGTGCAAAGGGTTTATCATTGTTTGTACTTCCCAGGAAGAATATGGAGGGCAATTTAAATTACAGGGTAAGAAGGCTAAAGGAAAAAAGCGCAACAAAGAGCGTGCCATCCGGAGAGGTAGAACTGGAAAATTCAGAGGCACAGATGCTTGGAGATGCGGGAAAGGCAATTTATTATATAACCGAAGACCTGATGGTGTCAAGGCTAGATAATGCCGCGGCGGCATGCGGAATAGCAAGAAAGGCATACCTGGAAGCATATTACTATTCAATGAAGAGAAAAACCTTCGGATCATTACTGCTGGATCATCCGGGGATAAAAAGGGATCTGCTGGATATGGAAGTACTTCTTGAGGGTTCTATTGCACTCACATTCAAATCAATAGAACTTTTTGATAGGTCAATAAAATCAAAACCGCCATATGATGATGATTACAATTATACCAGATTGATGACACATATAGTAAAAAACATTACAGCGAATTCATCCTCGATTATCACGCAAATGGCCACAGAGCTCCACGGTGGGATCGGATTTCTATCAGAATTTCCAATAGAACGCTGGCACAGGGAGGCTCTGATAACACCTATCTGGGAAGGCGCAAGCAATATACAGGCTCTTGATATGCTGGAAGCCATTATGAAGAAAAAAGCCCATATCAGAATGCTGCAGGATTTCCAGAAAACTGTTTCAGAGATAACCGGGGGAAAAGAAACTGCAGATTCCTGCTATAAGTTACTGAAGGAAAGTATTGACAGTATTCTGTCAATGGATAACACCGAAGCACAGTTCCATGCAAAGTATCTCATGGATGTAATGGGAAATTCAATGGCAGCTATACTGCTTCTCCATATAGGAAACAAAACCGGGAATAATGATTTTATAAAGGCAGGGAACCTTTATTTCCTGAGATATGTGAAAAAGGGTGATTACGACAGAGATACCATTGAATCCTCAGAGTCTCTAATACGGGTTGAAAGGGAGGAAAGGAGTCTGAAAAATTAGGTGGTAATATGGGAGAAGGATTTACTGTAATGAATATTCTGAGGCGTGCATCTGTTTTATTTCCTGAAAATAGGGTAATATCCAGAAAAACATTAACATACAGGGAGATTTATGAAAACGTTTCCAAAATATCCACATCCATGAATAAAATGGGAATTTCAAAGGGGTCAGTATTTGCTGTTGCCGATTACAATTCCACGGAATTCATGGAACTTCTGTTTGCAGCCAGTATGACAGGATCAATAATCTATCCGGTCAATATCAAACTTCCGTGGAAGATGGCGATGGAAACTGTAAAAGAATCTGGGGCAGAATACATGTTCGCATCCGCAGATTTCCTGAATGCAGGAATAGGAAAAGAATTTCCGGATGACCATGTAATATCCATTGGACATAATGACAGATATATGGAATTTGATGAATTGCTTGTCAGCGATAAGCACCGTGAGGAAATTACCTCAGGTACCGACAATTATTCCATACTCTTCACTTCCGGAACCACCGGAAAGCCCAAAGAGGTTTTATATACCAATGAAAAGGCCGTTAACGGTGCCCTCAGCATACTCTATCAACTGGGAATGTTCGAATCACCGGCATCACTTGCTTATCATGATACTATACTTTCACTGATACCATTCTATCATATATGGTCATGGGGTTCTGCATTCCATGCCGCGTATCTGGGTGCGAACTATGTGATAACCGGGAAATACAATCCGGAAAATGTCCTTTCCAGCATAAAGGATCAGAAGGTTACATGGCTCAATGCAGTTCCTACAATGGTTTATGACCTGCTCTCCCATGATACCGGTAACCATTTAAACGGGCTCAAAATGTTAATAGGAGGATCACCAATCAGCAGTGGGATAGCCAGCAAACTCAGGGCAAAGAATATAAAATTTTCTACCATATATGGCGGAACAGATATGCTTGCAACATCCATATCCATGGGAAAAGAAACCGATATAGAATCATTGCGCTCTGTAACCCATCCCGTTCCAATGGTCAATGTATCCGTGAGGGATGAATCCGGTAAAATACTTGGAAACAATGTTATCGGGGAACTGTGGATCAACGCCCCGTGGCTGCCGGGTAGATACCTTAACCGGAAGGATGGAAATGAATACCAAGGCAACTGGTTTAAAACCGGTGATGTTGCAATGCTCACGGAAACCGGAGGAATAAAAATACTGGACAGAATCAAGGATGTTGTCAAGAGCGGCGGCGAATGGATACCAACATCCATTCTTGAATCCATAATATCAGAATTTCCGGGAATAGAGGTATGTGCTGTAACCGCTATTGCAGATGAAAAATGGGGGGAGAGCCCGGTTGCATGGATAAAGGCCTCTGAAAACATAGATATAGATAAACTGAAGGAATTCATGCATTCAAGGGTAAATTCAGGGCATATTAAGAAATGGTGGATTCCGGTAGAGTTCAGGATTATTCAGGAAATGCCCATGACAAGCGTCGGGAAAATTGATAAAACCAGCCTGAGAACCATGAAATATTAGAATTTTATTTTAATCAATGGAATCAATACAATAATTATTGATATAACTGCCACAATGGTGAAGGCCAGCCTGAAATTGCCATAGATGGAGAAAAAATATCCCATAATCAATGGAGATATGGTTCCACCGATCTGTGAACTGAAATTCAGTATACTGCTCGCCGATGCAAGATTATGATCACCACCGCTGAAATCAGATGCCATCCCCATTGAGGGACCGGCATAAAGTCCATAGAGCATCCCGGAAAGAAATGATATGCCGAATATAACGGCAACAGGCGCATAGCCGATATATATTATTGTGGACCCGAGAACAATTACCGGAATTATTGAAACCAGTGATTTTCCGCGTTTTATTTTTGAGGATATCAATCCCCCGATAGGGGATGTTATTATGCCACCCACTGCCGGGATCCATGCATAGAGATAGGCACTGGAATAGGGTATGATATGATCAAAGACAATAAAAGTTGTGAACAATGTGATGAACCCAATATAGAGGAAACCAGCAGAAAACCTGATCATGGCAACATACAGGATTCGTTTATCGATGCGGGTACGCTCTCTGGATTTCTTTCTTGTGGGTTCCCTGATAAATAGAAAGTTCATGATGGCAGCGATAATCAGGACTATCATGATGGAAATATAGAGAAATTCGAAGCTGATATCCAGAGCCCTCAGTATAAAATATTCTCCGAGTGAAGCCCCTATGAAAAATCCTGTCTGGTAAATTCCTACGAAGGTAGACCTGCCCGATGCGGGAATCCATTTCTGGATTGTAGATGTATCCGAGACATAAACCGTTGCAGAAAAACATCCCAGGAAAAATTGAATTATTATAATTCCTTCATAGGAAGTTTTTGCGAAATAAAAAAGTGAGAAGACAAGAATCATAAAAAGGAATGACAGTTTTGCAACCCTTGCCACGCCGACCCGGTCAGCAATTATTCCGGAAGGAATCTGGAAAATTGTGTAGCCGATCCAGTAAGAAGTTATGAATAATGATGCCATGTAAACAGATATATTCAGTGATGCCACCAGCAACGGTATCAACACGGGTATGAAGAACCTAAGGGTAGAATTCATGGAAAAAGAAATAATTGCAGTTCCCAGTATGCGCCTGAATGGCCTTATCCTGACCCTTTCTATATTTCCCTGCATTATCAGGTTAAATGCGAAATACCATTAATAATTTATCAATGAAATATATATTGCAAAAGCAGATACATGGTATATATCTTCCTCTGGTAATGATTAACTACCTTTCTGCTATAAACCATTATGAATTCTATTGAAAAAATTACTGTACCCATAGAAATCAGGGCACTGCAAACTGCAAATATATACCATATTTCCGGCGATTCAAATTATATTGTAGATACAGGAATGTCTGAAAGCAGTTATGGTGAATTAAAAAAATCCGTGAACCTTGACCGGATAGATTTCTGCATAATAACACATCTGCATATAGATCATATAGGAGGCGCACTTTACCTCAAAAAAAATCACGGGATTCCTGTTTACATCTCCAGAAATGATTACAATGCAATTAAATATATAACAGACAGCAGGGAAGAATATTTCAGGGACTATAAAGCATTGATGATCTCTAATGGCGTTCCGGAGGCCCTGTTCAGTAAGATTCTGGCTGGAAATCCTATCTTGCAATTCATAGACTATTACTCCTCACTGGATTTGAATATAATCGATAATATGAACATAAAAGATACCGA
>JAKADL010000019.1 GCA_021820565.1 Thermoplasmata archaeon | reverse complement strand
AACATAGAAGAAGAGTACCCACGGACTGTGGGGAATTCATGCCCGTGGAGGAACTGGCCAATACCTTAAGGCAAGCCAGTCCCATAGAAGCGGGAAGCCCCATGCGTTAGCTTGGGGAGGAAGTCACCCCATTCTAATATAATTATCTGGTATGTCGTTATGGGCATAATCCAGGTTGTTCTCGTGTTATTCGGAGCTAAATGGCTAGAATACTTATTCAGGTACAGCGCTCCCGTTCTGATAGTAAGTTATATTATCCTTGCATATTTTCTTCTTACAACATACAGTATCAATTTTTCCATGCTCATGCATCCAATAGGCGCTTTTACATGGGGAGGCGCCCTGGATTTCCTTCTGGGCTTTTCAATACTTGCATGGTCATATAAAATCTCAACGCAGACCAGATTCGGGCATCCATTCTCAAATACGGACTCCGCATTAAAGAGATTTACGTATTTCATATCCAGCCCTGTAGGAATTATGATTCCCGTATTGCTCATGGGACTTATCGGCCTGGTTGGTAATAGCGTTAATCCCGGTACAGGTTGGAACATCGCAATACTTTCATTCCCCGGATTGCACGGTCTTTTTGGCATAGTGGTATTCATAGCCGCACTGGGAGTTTCACTTGCCATTATACATACCAATGCAATGAATTTATATCCAGCAACTGCCGATCTTCTTGCAGCCCTACAGCCAGCGTTTAAGAAGAAGCCAAATGAAAAAATGGCTCAGCCAATAGCAACTATCCTTCTGGGAGCTGGAGGTATAATACTGGCGATAGCAGGAATTCTCGGCCACATAGAGACATTCATAGACACACTTGCTGCAATCATATTCCCATTCACATTCATACTCATATTCGACTGGTTCGTACATTTAAGGCACACAACAAAGATTGCCGATTATTATAACATACCGAAATCAGTTTTCATGAATTTCAGGATAGATGCACTCATTCCTGCACTGATAGGGACAGTAATTGCAATATTCGGGATAGGGCCATATGATTTCATATTCAATTACTTCCCCGAGGCACTCTTCGGATCACTTGTGGGCCTTCTACTCTATATTGGAGTTTACTGTGGTTATACTTCGAAGCACATAAATGCCAGAGAACAGTATAATGAAAATGTTAATTATGCAGATTTTGAAACAGAATAATTTTTATTTTTAAATTTGTTTTTATAAATAAATATATATAGTATATATAAATCCTTGAATGTATCTCAGTAATGCTTTTTAACATGGCTGTTTAATGCTGTGTATTTCATCAGGAGGGTCTATTATGTCTAATGGTAAATTTATAGGATTTACAGGAAATGAAATATTGCAGGTTTCGGCTGCATGGGGCGGATGGATACTGGACGGATACACATCCATTGCATACCTTCTTGTTTTCTCTTATATGAGCGTCCTGATATTCCCAAAATATCTAGGTTATCTGGCACTGGTACTCACACTTCTGCCTGTGACTTTTGGTGCAGCTGCGAGGTCTTTCGGATCTGCAATTCTTGGCAACTTCATCGGGGACAGGAAGGGTAGAAAGAATATGTTGAGCATTTCCATTGTCGGTTTCTCTATATTATCAGCTGCTATC
Organism: Thermoplasmata archaeon; assembly: GCA_021820565.1. Taxonomy (GTDB): domain Archaea; phylum Thermoplasmatota; class Thermoplasmata; order Thermoplasmatales; family Thermoplasmataceae; genus Ferroplasma. Next base: position 16,495 of record JAKADL010000019.1, on the reverse strand, counting down.
GGGCTAATTCCCACCTATTCACAGGCTGGAATTGCATCACCTGTACTACTTTATGTACTTCTGTTTCTTGATGGAATATTTGCAGGCGCAGAATATGGCGGGGGAACGGCCTTATCAATGGAGAGTGTAAGGCCGGAAAAAAGGGAACAGGCAGGAGCATTTGTCCAGTCAGGTTATGGAACAGGATACTTTCTTATAGTATTTGTCGACATACTTCTATTAAGTGCAATGGGGACTGCAGCATTTGCCTCATACGGATGGAGAATACTGATGCTGACATCAATAATTCCAGGAATTATTACACTGATAATCAGGCGCCTGTCGAAGGAGACAAAGGTATTTGACGAAATGAAGAAAAGCAATGAGGTCGAAAAATCCCCCGTAAGAAAAATGTTCAAAAACGGAAGAAGTTTAGCATTCGGGTTGATGATTACATCCGGACTTCTGTTCATGAATACTGCTACTGGTTCCTTTTACCCTGTTATAGGCAGCGATGACTTCCTGAATCTTGGATCAGGTCTTTTATACGCTCTGCTGGTAATTAATTTCTTCTCACTTCTGGGTGTATGGAGCGGCGGAATTCTGGCAAGAGGTTTCCAGGATAGAAGGATTCCCATGCTGATATTTTCTGTAATATTTACTGTGCCCACCGCATTATTTGTAATCTTCGGTTACACTACAAATCTATTTATGTTTACCCTGGTCTTTTCAATTCAGCTGTTTCTGGAAGCGCTCATATTCTCAGCGCTCCCTGTATTCCTGGCAGAATCATTCAGCAAAAGATTCCGTTCAACTGCTATCGGTGTAATATATAACGGAGGTGCCATATTCGGGGGAACTGCCATAGTTTTACTCACTGCACCGGCCCATATAATAAATATCAAAACTCTCTGGATTGTGGAGATGTACATAGCAGGAATCGTTCTCATACTGGGACTTGTACTCTATGGCAAGCAGGATCGTTCAGTTGATCCGATAACTGAATAAGCAATAAAGCAACGTTATGAATTATTTTATTTATAAATGTAATGGATATCTTCAGGAATACTATCCTTATACGTTTCCAGAAACTGCTTATCTTTTTGATTATCCCTGAGTTCCCTGCGTAGCATTACGGGTATTTCATCCTTTACCGGATACCAGGATCTGCAATTACCACACAGAATTATCCCATTGTTATATTCCATAGAATCAGTTTTGCCCATTGTTACCTTTCTACTTCCGTTGCACGAATAGCGCAATGTCCCTGTTTTGGTGAATATAAAAATTTCAAAGTTTGATTTTCCACATTCCGGGCACTGTAAAACTTCTATGAATCTATCTTCCATTAAGAAATATCCATTGATAATATAAATATCTGCTCTTTTACGTTACAGCATATTATAAATATATTAATATCCTTAAATGTTATCTTTATTGATGGATGAGTTTGATAAAACCGGCGTGACCGACCGTGAATTGAATTCTATATATAATAAGATTCCGGAGGGATATGACAGGGCAAATGCATACATATCCTTTTTCCAGGATGTTAAGTGGAGAACATTCATTACCAAACAGATTATTGTAAATTATAAACCTGAAAAAATACTTGATGCCGCCTGTGGAAAGGGTGAACTTACATTCACCATCAGGCAGTTCTCAGAGGCTTTCACGGTAATGAGCGATTACTCGGAGAACATGCTTAAAAATTCTATTGTCAGTGGCAATATGGTATTAGCCTCTTTCGATAATCTCCCATTCAAGGACAATTCATTCGATTCTGTCATGAGCACTTTTGCATTACATGCTGCAGATAGTATTGAGCCGGTTGTAAAGGAATTCGCAAGGGTAACATCAAATTCAGTAGGTATTATAGCCATGGGAAAATCAGACAACCGTTTCTTCCGGTTTATCTCTGGTGTATATCTTAAATATATACAGCCCTATATGGCAATACTGGGCAAGGAAAAGCCATCAGATTACAGGTTTATATATTATATCTATAAGAGAATACCGAAAAATTCTGAAATAAAGGCAATTTTTGAGAAGTATTTTGTTCTGGATTTTTTTCATGAGAAAGCATTCGGAACTGTTTACATTGTATCAGGTAGAAAAAAATAATTTTTATTGCTATATCAATAAATTCTGGAATGAATGGCATTTTATTAACATGTCAACCTACTGATTATTATAAATGCAGCAATTTCTCTGGCATGGTACGAATATATATTTCAGCTCCATTATTCAACAGGATGGAAAAAGAATTCAATGCTTATATTGATGAACGTTTAAGGTCAATGGGCTTTGAAACATATCTGCCACAGCGGGATGGCTATGAAGCCTCCTCTCTTTATGATTCCGGAACCATGTGGGAAGATATAAAATCAAAGATCTTCAAAAAGGATGTTGAAGAGCTGAAAAGGTCCGAAATTCTCTTCATGGTGCTGGATGGTAGAGTTCCAGACGAAGGTGCATGCGTTGAGCTCGGCATGGCATACACCCTGGGAAAGACCTGCATAGGTGTTCAGACGGATAGCAGAAAATTCCAGATGGATAATAACAATCCCATGATCGATGGATCACTGAACGGGGGACTTTTTTATTCTCTTGAGGATGCATTCAAACAGCTGCAAAATCAGGTTTATAAAAAAATATAAGGCAACCATTCTTCTACCTGTCCCAGAATCAGGAATCCATAAATTATCGGTTATTATTCTTTAAATAATTTTTCGAAAATATATCCCGATTCAAACTCCGGGAACGGTTTAAGAGTTATATATCTGGCAATGCCTTCAGGTGCACATGTCAACCCGGTATCTGTATAATTAAAGGCATTTCCGGATAAAACAGTATAATTATCCAGTTTGCCTTTATAAAAAGAGACATTGGCAGAACCCTTCCTGTATACCTTTTGTTGATTATGTTCGAATTTCCACTGTTTGTTCACAAATCCTTTTAATTCTGTACTTTTATAAATATAATCTGAAATATCAACCCCACCGGAAAAGAAATAAAATTTGGTGATTGCTTTCATTCCAAAAGAGTCCATAAGCTTTATGGATGAATAATTTGACGTTTCCACAAGTCCACGGATGGATTTACAGCCATTCATTTTTGCAAATTCACAGGCAAAATTCATCAAGCGTGTTCCCATGTGCTTTCTTCTAGAATCAGGGGTTATACGTAATCCACTGAACCATAGAGCGCCATCGTCCAGTTTATCCAGTTTGATAAAACCTTGAATTTTATCCTCTATAATTACGTATACATTTCCATCATCCAGATAGGACGGGCCGTAACTTGCATTTATATAATCATCATAACCTGCTTTTGCCGAAATACTGCTTATATAATCCCAGTCATTTTGATCGGCCTGCCTTATCATAGGGGTAGAATTTTATCCTGTTCATAATATTTCCGATGCCTCTGTTATTTCTCATTGGAACCTTTAACTTTTTCTGAGTTTTCTATGGGTTTTCTGAAAAGTGATATTATTCCGGCTATAGCTGTGATTCCGAATCCAACATAGAACACATCATGCATTGATGTCATAAATGCAGGAGCAATAGTTTCTGGGAACCAGTGATGTCCTGTAATAGTACTTATTGTATTGCTGGATACTCCAGAAATAACACCAGGTGGTACCGTAGTCAGTACATCCTTTACCGTATTGAGCCCGAGAAATGTGGAAAATAGTATCTCTGTTGGTGGTATATTTGAGAAATATGCTGTCAGGGAAACTGCATTCTCATTTGAAAGTGCAGTTGTTATTGCACCGGGATAGTAGAGGGCGAGTCCCAGTATCAGAATAGAAAAGAATGCTCCTATGCTGGCAGTATAGCCTGCATTTCTCATGGTGTTCAAAACACCTGAGGTTGTTCCCCTTTCACTGGGTGGCACAGATGACATGGCAACAGTGAGATTCGGCACATTGAATATTCCATATCCGATTCCGAATACCGTTATTACTATTGAGAGGAAAACATATGAAAAGTCATAGGTCAATTCCACCAGGGCAAGCAATGCGAAGGCTGATATAAATAGACCTGCAGTGGTAAGCCATCTGGGATCGTACCTCAGTGAAAGTTTGCTTGACAGCACCCCAAATATGCCCATGGATATGGGAAGAGGCAGCATATAAATACCGGCCCATAAGGGGGTTACCGAATATTTATATCCGTGTATGGGAAGCCAGATGCCCTGAAATATAAGGGTGAGCATATACATCAACCCCATCATGCCCAGCGCAGAAACAAATGCTGTAAATATGCTGATGCTGAAATTCCTGGATTTGAAGAGCTTTGCATCGAATATGGGACTCCGGGCCCTTTTTTCAATGAACGGGAGAAACAGAAGCATTGCTGTTCCTATCACCAGGGCCGTGATTACAAATGGGTTTGTCCATCCCATTGGATTGTTTCTATAAGGTGTTATGCCGTAGGTAATTCCCAGCAGGAGTATTATAAGACCCAGGGCATACACTATATTTCCTGCTATATCTATATGTTGCGTTGATTTTTCTCTTTTATCCTTCAGTTTAATAAATGACCAGAAAGTACCGAATATGCCAACCGGGATACTCACCAGGAATATATCCCTCCAGTAAATAGTGGCGAGCACACCACCGAGCACTATTCCTATGCTTACACCGGAAACCGCCGCTACGCTATTTATTGATATGGCGAAGCCCCTTTCTCTGGGAGGAAAATTATCTGTTATTATGGCAAATGTGTTGGCCATGATGAACGCCCCGCCTACAGCCTGTACTATTCGGAATATTATAAGTTCAAGAGCAATTGTATATCCGGTTCCCGGTGCTATATATAGCAAAATAGAACCGATAGTAAAGATAAGGAAACCCAGGTTGAATATCCGGACGCGCCCGAAAATATCAGAAAGTTTTCCAATTGTAACCAGAAGAACGGACAATACAATCATGTAACTCATGATCAGCCACAGGAGGTATGGAAAGGAACTGGGAACCATGGGATTCAAATGTATTCCTATGAAAATAGAAGGCAGAGCCACAATTATTATGCTCGTGTTAATTGTTGCCATTAGCTGTCCTATAGTAGTGTTGCTCAATGCTATCCATTTATCCTGCATTGTTTTTAAAATTGCAGTTAAATATTTAAATATTATTACTAAATAATTTATTGATAAATTAAATAATTGAGTAATTATGGGAATTTCCAATGATAATATAATTTATTTTACATGTTTCCGGATAAATTATTTAACTGATCAGGGATTACCATCCATGGCCAAGATAATGCCATTCTCAGAAGAAAACCGGTATTTAGCACAGGAATTCCTCATGAAAGATCCTTATAAGAACACGATTATGTCATCCCTCCTGGAGGAAAGTGGGAAGAATTCCATGGTAATTTACGATAATGGGGTGATCAGGGGAATTATGGCTGTATCTCCGGATTACAGGAATCTCTGGTTTTATGGCAACCGGGCTGCATTCAAAACAGTAATTGATAATATGGGATACAGTGAGTTTAATTTATATATAGATCAGAAGAACCTTGACATTGCACTGGCCAGATTCAATTTTTCAATAACAAAAGTCCTTGTAATGAGGCTGAAAATCAGGGATTATAATGGCACATCCCAACCTGCCGTTAAATTGAAGAATGAAGAAATTACATTATATGGAGAATCCTTCGGGTATATTCCAGAATTCCCGGATACTTTTGTTCAATTCAGAGGGGGAAGTATAGTCGCAGCCGGCAGCGTGATATCTACTAACAGCCGATCCTGTGCTATTGGTTCCATCAGGTATATTGAAGGCAGTGAAAATAGCATTTCCAACATAATTTCAGCCACGGTGGCTGAATACAAAAATCAGACAGAGAATATTGTTGTATATCTGGATTATGACGATAAAATCAAATCCATTCTGGAAAAAGAGGGCTTTATATTTACTGCCGAACTTATAAAGTTGCATCAAAAAATTTGATGGTTATATAAAAGTTTATCCAATAATTTATTGCAATAGAAACAAAAAAATTATAGTATCCAGACATAGATTTATATAAATCCGAGACTTTTCCAATCATATGAAGTACGATATTGTTGTTGTAGGAGCTGGAATAACTGGTTTGAGTTCGGCATACCATCTTAAAAAGATGGATTCGTCACTTAAGATACTGGTAGTCGACAAAGCCAAAACCTTTTCACAGGGAAACACCGCAAAAAGTGCGGCTGCATTCAGGGATTTCTTTACATTAAAGGAAAATCAGGTAATGGCACAGAGTTCAATTAATTTCTATAAACATCTTCAGAACGATATGGGTATTGACCTTGGCATGAAATATACGGGCTATCTATTCCTTTTTGACCATGACACGGATAAGGAGTTTGTCTCGAGGTATCCCCATTCAAGAATCGTCCATGAAGACATGTCGGAAATTTTCAATTTGAATATCGATAAAGATACCCAGGAGGTAATGGGCATCGGCTCAATAAAGTCAGCGGTAATAGATGAAAATGCAGGAATCATCGAGCCGGACCTTATATCCCAGTGGTACTACAAGGAATTACTGGACATGGGAGTTGATTTCAAATTCAATACTTTTGTGAAGCGGCTGGTTCTTGCCCCCTTCGAATCAATGAATTATCCGGGAGAGCCATTCAACTGGCAGAAATCGGAGATAAAGTATGCTGAAACTGATAAAGGTATAATAGAATCAGATTTTTATGTACTCTGCACGGATGTCTGGACCACTGCGCTTCTGGACCCTGTGGGCATAGATTCACATCTCAGGCCAAAGAAAAGGCAGATATTCCAGATAACATCTCCCGCAATACAGAAAATTATCAACAAAAATATATTCAATGATTCCGGGGTTTTTCCATTTACCATATTTCCCACTGGTGTTTACATGAGGCCATACCCCCAGGCCAGCTCATTCTGGACCAGCCTTGCTGATGAATTGAACAGGGATTTTTCCTTTACAGAGAACCCGGAGCCGGAACCCGATTTCTATACATACAATATCAAACCGATACTTGATAACTATTTCCCGGCTGCCGAGGATTCCAGGATAACATCATCATGGGCAGGATATTACTCATATAATACCATTGATTTCATGCCATATATATTCAATGATATAAACATCATAGCCGTATCAGGATCCACCGGTGGCGGCATCATGAAAGGAGACTCTATAGGAAGGATAGTTGCAGCAAGATATGACAGAAAGAAAACAACGACACTTTATGGCGGCAGCAGGGTAACCAATACATATAATGGAAAATACAGAAAAACAAAGATAGAGGATATGGTTCTATAATTTTATTTAAATTTATTTTTATATATCCTCAATAAGCGTTTTCAAACATATTTTTTATATCCTTCATATTTGCATCCCTGGGATTTGTAATAATTCCGGTGGATTCTGCTGCAAGTGATATAAGATTTTCCATATTCTGACCATATAACTCACGGGATATTCCTGTTTCCGAAATTTTTGTGTTCTGCCCTATTGTTTTCAATATAAATTCCATGGATTGATCAAGAGTCGGTTTTCTGTATTTTTCAGGAATTATTCTATTTAATCGATCATATCTTTCCTTTACAGTACTGTAATTAAAGCGTATTACTTCAGGGAGGAAAATGCCAACAGATTTGCCATGGGCAATGTGGAATATGGCACCCAGTGAATGCCCAAGGGCATGTGCAAGCCCTATCTGGGAATTTGAGAACGAGAGCCCGGCCATGGAAGCACCGATATGCAAGCTATTTCTGGAATCTATATTATCGGGGTGTGCTGACACCTCTATTATGGATGGCACAATAAGTTCCATGGCCTTTTCAGCCATAGCATCTGAATAAGGATTATTCCATCTGCTGGTGTAACCCTCTATTGCATGTGTCATGGCATCAGTGGCAGTATTGATTGTCTGGGTTTTAGGCAGCGTTTTTACCATCTCGGGGTCAAGTATGGCATAATCGGGCATGATTTCAGGTGAGGCCAGTTCATCCTTCCTTTTTTCTTTTTCATCTGTAATAACCGCAGCCCATGTACATTCAGATCCGGTTCCACTGGTTGTTGGTATGGCAATGAGCCTGCTCTTCTTTCTCAGGTTGAGTTTGACCAGCGGGGTAACATCATAAAATTCCAGGTCAGGTCTTTCATGTTTGAAGAATAAAATTTTGGCACTGTCAATGGACGAACCTCCTCCCACAGCTATAAAGTAATCAGGTGCAAATGCATCGATTTTATCCAGATGCCCTGCTATATCTGCATACCTCGGCTCTTCGGGTATATCGTCAATTACCATGCATTCTGTATCAGGCATATTTGCCTTTACCCTGTCCACCATGCCGGCAGCCGCGATATTTTTGTCTGTAACTATTACTGCCTTCCCGATTCCCAGTGTTTCAAGATAAGAAAGTGATTCCTCTCCGAAGATGATTTCGGGCGATCTGAAATACCACATTCAAAATACGCCCCCTGCAATACACAACATACCGGAATTAATTATCATAAAATATTTCCTATTTTCCATAATAAATTAAGTATCGTAAATATATTAATGTTCTTATGAGGAAATTATACCATAATTTTGATAGATTATTTATCTAAAATAATCCGTGGCCATCTGTGTACTTCCAGAATCTATGGTAATAATCTGCCCGGTAATTGATTCATTTTTTATGAGGAATATAACAGAATCCGCAACCTCCTCAGGTGTTATCAGCTTCCCTGTCAGTGTAAATTTTTTTGAGAATTCAGAGTCATCAAGATTCATCAGGCTGAGAAGGCTATCTCCCATCCTGGTTTTGACCACACCCGGGGCAACAGCATTTACCCTTATTCCATGCGGGGCCATTTCCAGTGACATGTATTTTGTCAACCCTATTAGGGCTGCTTTCGTGCTTCCGTACACTGCAAGCCCGGGAAATGGAGTTATTCCTGCCAGGGATGCCATATTGATTATTACGCCACCATGTGAATCTTTCATGAATTTTTCAGATAACCTCAGTGGAGAGAATAGATTAGTTGTGAACATTAATTCCAGGTTTTTTTCCTGAATGTTCCCCAGGGGCTCCAGAATCCCTACACCGGCATTATTGATGAGTATTTCCGGAGTTCCCAGTTCCTTCTGTGCCTTAGCAAAAAGGAGATTCCTGCCCTCTTCTGTGCTCACATCGGCCTTAACCAGTATTCCCGAAGAGAGCTTCTGTATTTCCTTCAAGGTCTGTTCTCCTTCGTCAACGTGCTTTCTCACATTGATAACAACCTTTCCACCCTCCCCCGCAAGTTTAATGGCTATTTCCTTCCCTATTCCCCTGCCGGAACCTGTAACTATACATACCCTGTTTTTTATATCGTACACCTTTATCACCAGAAAATCAGTGAAATGTTAAAAACACTTCATCATTATTCAATCCAATTTATTATATAATCTTTCCCGGAATCTATTAATGATTCAGCGGGAATATTTTAAGGGCATTATGACATACAGAAACTGTATATTCATCTGCCTTCATGGTTTCACCATCTATTTCAACCATGGATTGGCATCTTACATGAATAGATTTCACCTTTCTATTGATAACCTCGTCATAAGATATATAACTTCCATTCCTCAGGGAATTAAGCCTCATCATAACCTTATACTTCGGCATGAACTTTATTAAATGTACATCAAGGAAACCATCGCCCATATCGGAATCAGGGGAAGCATGTATTCCCTTTCCATAATACTGCCCGTTGGCGATAATTAAATCCAGTATGTCCGCGGTTATGGATTCATTTTCTATTTCAATAGTGGCCTTTACCGGTTGTGCCGACATCAGCGAACCCAGGATAGCAGACATAAATGTTAATGATGTTCTTCTCCTGACGGAGTTTACCTTCAACATTACATTTCCTCCCAGACCTGATTCCATTATATTCGCAAAATATTTAGATGTACCATTTACCTGAATCTGTGCCAGATCGATTTCCCTGTAATTCTGGCTGGATATAATTTCATTCAAATGGGAAACATTTACCCTGCCGATCGTTCTGGACAGATCAGAACCGGTGCCTGCATCAACCGGTATCAGAATCGTATTCTTTCCAGCCAGTGCCTGGACTGCATAATTCATGGTGCCATCACCACCGATAGCCACCAGGTAGTTTATATCCCCGTTGCTTTCTATATATTCAATAAACTTCTCAGGGGTTTTTTCCGTATACGAAGTGGTTACATCATGGCCCTCAAGCAATGGCTTAATATTTTCCATCATTTCCGGCGCTTTACCAGCCCCGGCGTATTTATTTGCCAGTATATGTATCCTCATGAGTACCTCCTATTTTCTTCCTTATTTCATCTTCCATAGATTTTCCGGAGTCAGCAGAGTATAATCTCACTGCTAGTCTTCTCCTGAGTATATCCTCCGGTTTTAACGGGCATTCGTATTTAATGATATGATCAACGTCGTCGGATTCTCTTGAATAATCGATGTATGGCATATTTTTGATTTTCATGTTCTTTCCCAGCAATTTAGATACTATCTTCGCAGTTTTTCTCGCACCCACCCGGTAATCGGTAATTTTGCCACCGAGCACCGATATAAAATTTTCATTCGCCCTTATGCTGAAATCCCGGGAGATTTTCCCGGGATCATTCCCCGGTCCGAGGAGCACCCTGATTCCGGAAAAGGTAGCAGTAATATTTTCAGAAGTAAAATCCGGAAACAAATCTTTTACACTATCAATAAGATACTCTATATCTTCCTTCTGTACAGAAAAATCCTCTGGGTCTGTAACGAATACATCTGTTGTCCCCAGATATGCCACTTCTCCCGAGGGTATGATAAATAGCTGCCTTCCATCGATAGGTGATTTGATTACCACCGCATTTTTTCTATTCCATACTGTGAATGGGAATACAAGGTGTATACCCTTGCTCAATCTAAAATTCTCCTCCTCCGGCATTCCTGCAAGTTTTAGTATATCATTTCCCCAGGGACCTGCAGCATTTATCAGTATTTTTGATGAAATATTATATGATTTGCCTGACAGAGTGTCCTTAATCCCGACCCGGTACCGGCCATCTGATTTTTCTATGGAGGCTGCCTCAGAATAGTTCAGGCAGATAGCACCGTGCCTGTATGCCGATACGATATTGTATATTACCAGTTCAGAATCTACCGTGATTCCATCAATATATGAATAAAATCCATTTATTTCTCCGGGGTACTCACCATTATTGTGATGGTGCCTTACTATGGGATTTTTTCCTGACATAGCATTATAAATGCTTATGCCAATCCCCAGTTCCACAGAGCTCCACATTGTTGCCCCTGTTAAAATATGGAATTCCAGTGGCTTGACTATGCCTGTATGGTTCATTAGATAGTTTCTTTCATGCAGCAGCCTGTATACCTCTACAAATCTTCCGGATTGGAGATATCGGAGGCCCCCGTGTACAAGTTTCGATGAACCGGAACTGGTCCCGCACGCGAAATCACCCTTTTCCAGGAGTAATGTTGTTATCCCATTTTCAGCCAGTATATTTGCTATTCCGGCTCCTGTAATGCCGCCTCCGATTACAGTTACTTCAAAATCTTTTCCATCAAGATCATTGAGCGCGATTGTCCTTGTAGAAGATGAAAATTCACTGTCCATCCTGCCACCCTGAAAATAATTCATCGTTCAGCATATTCTGCATTTTCACCTTATCCGGATTTTTATATGTGCTGAAGAGTGTTCCTGATCCGTGATGATCGGTGATTGCACCTCCGTTCTTTAAAATGCTATTCATGATAGTTTTCCTGACGAATAAAAGGTCTTCCAGGGAATTTTCAGACCTAATTATATATGTAAAATATATACACGCCCCGGTATGGTAAATATGTGAAATATGTGCCATTATAATACCCCTGAAACCCTTTTCCCTTTCAGCGTCCCTGAACGACTCCACAGTATTATTATAAAGTTCTGTAATTTTATCCCACTGGCAGGATGTCTCCAGTGTATCAGGTATATACCCGTGTTTCCAGAGTATGTTTGCCAGTGCAGGCCTGTTGTACCTGTCTTCTTCCCACATTTTTGCAGGAAGTGGTGTTGAAGCAATTCCTCCACCCGGCTTTTCCCTGAACGGGATATCATTGTTTACCATTACCATCATAGCACCATTTCTGACGCCACGCATACCGAGGTAATCCAGAAATATTTTTTTCATTCCCGTACTCTTTCCAGACATCAACGCGATCATTGTTTCTGTTTTATCGGAAAGTCTCAAGACCGTAGGATAACTGTTCATATTTCTGATAGCTTCTATCCCTTCCTGGAAGGTTTTGAAAAAGTAAGAGTGAAAATATCTTTTAGCCGGCTGTTTGAAACCCTTGATATGGGCATCCAGAATCATGCCATATTTGCCCTCACTTCCGATCATGGCGGATTTAAGCTGCAAACCTGCCGCTTCCCTGGGAACCGTATTATCGTATATCTCTCCATGGGAGGTTATAACACGAACTGATATTACTGAATTTTCTATTCCGCCGTACTGGTTGGATTCCTGCCCATTTTCCATGGTTGCGATCCATCCACCAAGGGTTGAATAATTGAAAGATTCAGGGAAATTTCCGCATGTCAGGCCGTAAGAGTTTGCAGTTTTTTCAAGATCAGGCCCCATGATTCCGGATCCGGCAGTGATAACTTTACCATTTACAGAAATTTTATTTAATTTTGAGGTGTCTATTGCTATCACCTCATCGGTAGAATTTATTCTAAAACAGCCGGATACATTGGTCCCACCACCGTATACAAGGGCTTTTCTACCGGAATTCAGAATGCCACTGATAACTTCATTGATATTACCATCATCGGGATATACTACACCGGCAACCATGGGGATCTTTACTCCGAGCCTTGATTGCAGTATTTCCACGGAAGACTTACCCGTTGAATGGATATATCTTGTTTCCTGTCCATCCTTGAATGTTCCCGGAGGAAAATATTTGCTCAATTCCTGAGTATTCTTGCTATCCCCGACTTTGTTTATACAAGCATTGCCATCCCAAACAGCTTCACTGTGAACTGAAAAAAGCTTCTCAATAAAATTGAATTCCTCTGTAAAGTCTCTGCTTATATTTTCACCGTAGAGAATAGATACTGACACAAAATGCAAATAGTAATGTATATTTAAAATTATGCAACATGGAAAATAATTACAGGTGGAAATAAAGGTTTAAACATAATTTTCATGAATAAAAAGACCATATTGTACAGTAATAATGGATATAAGCCCGAAAATACAATACAGAAAATGATACTGAAGGTTATTCCTATAATGAATACAACGAATCTGTGAATACACAGTTATGATAATACATGAATATTTTGCTGTCAATGTTCTGTTACATCCGGGTATTTTATCCCAAAAAAACGGGCCATTGAACTAACCAAAAAATGATAGCCGGGAAATTGATTAAATTATAAATTATTATTAATACTTTAATAATCCTGAGCCTGTACTGGAATTCAGGATAGATTACTTATTCGAAAATAGGAAAATCTTATACATGCAAAATGATTCTGTTGTTCCCACAGGATAATAATAGCAAGCCGCTATGTGTTATCCTAAAATCTATGATAACCTGTTCCACTATCAGATAAAGCATAAATATGCTTAATATATGTAAGAACAGTTTAATGTATCAAACATGAAACCATAGTCATTAACATGGTAAGCACGTAAACAAATAAACAAATGGAAAGTAAAAAAGAAAAAAAAGAATAGAGGTAAGTACTGCATGGCAAATAAAAAACAGCCTCATGATGAGGATATAAAAAAAATAAACGAACCCTCAATTATGAAATCCGCAGCTTTTTACGTTATTTCACTCTTTCTTTCGCTTATAATAATAATGATTTCTATTACAATAATGACAACTGTTGTACTCCTGGGATACAGATTATTATCATATTATTTCTATCTTATCTTCATCATCATATCAATAAATATTGTAATTCTGGCAGTTTCCCTGAGAGGCATTATACATATCTACCCCTTGTTTATATCTCAAGGTAAGGAAAAAATTATCCTGATACCGCGGCCAGAATCCGGGAAAAATATTGAAAAACCTCCGGGAAAAGAAATACTTACAACAGAGTTTTTTTCCCAGACCGAACTTGATATTATTGATCTTCTTATGAAACACAATAATGCTATGCTTCAGAGTGCTATTGTTGCCTCGTCCGATATCTCCAAAGCATCAGCTTCAAGAGCTATCACCTCCCTGGAAAACAAAGGGGTAATATTGAAGCAGAGAAAAGGAGTAACAAATGAGATAATTCTCCCTGAAACCTATTTCAAATAGTTCCATGGAACTATGGAATATGGTTTGGATACTGGTGGCTCTTGTTGCTGTTATGGCAACTATTTCTGTGGTAATGGCTGTGCTTTTTAGGGGCTATTACTATAACGGTGCTTACGGTCCGTTCAATATGCCTGTTAATGGATATGCACGTATTGGTATAGCTATAATGATGCCTATAATGGCTATAATAACCATTATATTTGTTGTGATATTTGTGCGTTTCCTATTTGCAAACATGAGGGGAGCTTATATGGAAAGACACGGTATGTGGTCAAATAATGCTGAAAATATTGCAAAGGAAAGACTTGCAAAAGGAGAAATAACGGAAGAACAGTATGAGAAGATAATTGAAACGCTGAGGAAATAACGGTGAATAGTAGATATAATTTTCACTGCAAATAAAAATATTTTAAAGCCGATAATGTATTTTTATTATTTTATAATTTATGTTTTATATTCTATAATAATTTTACCCCCTAGGTTAAAAACCTCCCGGAGTTAATGTATTTGCAAAATTCTCAAATCCATATAAAATATATATGATTATAAAGATAGTATGTCCTGGTGTTTTAAAAAAATAAAATTCAATAGAGATTGAGCCCGCCGGGATTCGAACCCGGATTATAGGCTCCGGAGGCCTATATGATAATCCGTTACACCACGGGCCCTCAGGATTTATAGCCGATGTCCCTGAGGAACTTTCTACGTTTCACCTTGTCTTCCTCAGATTCCACCCCTACCGGGGAATATCCATCTGCCACGCCTATAATCGCATTGGTATTCTCTGTTTTCGCTATTATTACTTTAAGGGGATTTGCAGTGGCCGCATATATCACTCCTATTTCCTGGCTCATCTTTAATTGCGGGAGAATGCTGATTGGAAATGCATTTTTAAGCATTATGATAAATGTATGCCCTGCGGAAATATTTTTAATGTTGCGTATTCCAGCATCTATGAGGTCTTTATTATTGCCCTCAAACCTTATAAGTTTGTCTCCGGATGCTTCAGAAAATACTACTGCATATTCGCAGTTCGGGAGTACAGTTTTTATGATCTCGTTCAGATCTTCCACTGTCTTTATGAAATGGGAATAGCCAATTATTACGTTTACATCCTCAGGTTTTTCTATTTCAACCCCGGTAATTTCCATAATGCAATATTAAACAAAGAGATATTAATTTAATGCATGTCTCTATTGTCTCATAAAACGGAATAACATAATTATACCAATAACGCCTATTACACTGATAACCATTAATGGTATGGCCACTGTGGCTCCCAGAAATCTGGAAAAATAGTAATAAATGTATATGGTAAGTGCACTCTGAACTGTGAATATAGATGTAAAACCAACAATCTGTAGATATAACTTTGCCTGATATTTTTTATAGGATACAGCATATACAGCAATCATTATAACAAGGGCAATAAGCTCGAATATTGCAATTATGATATCAGAAATCCAGAATATTTCCATACTTTACCACAGGATTCACATTATAAATAAAAATATATTGATATATTTTTTATTCAAGACTGGAAAGTTTCCCTGATCCGGTTATTTTGAATGTTTCATTTATTATTTCATAATTAACATTGTAGCTTGATGAATGGTCCATGTTATAGTATACAAGAGTGTATGTAGTGTTAATATAGAAAAACCCGGTAGTGTTCTGTACCACAAACTGCGTGAAATTTGCAGTGACCGTTGCTGTATTCCCATGTATGGTTACTATTGGATTGCTGGTTGTACCCGTTGATGCATAAAACCATACAGCCTGCCATGCCGTAAAGAACTTCCCCCATGTAGTATTTATCGCAGAAGTTCCATGATATACTCCATTAAGAGGCCCACCTACCCAGTTTAAGGTTGCATTTGAGGCATACTGCTGCATAATCAGGGACTGGTTCTCTATTGCTATCTGGTTCCAGTGTTCTGTAGCAAGTTCGTTTGCGTCATTTACCTCTGACTGTTTCTTTTCCTTTGCAATTGCTGAGCTATCCACATAGTATACTCCTATAAATGCACCTGCGAAGATTATTGTAAGTGCAATAAATATTGCTGATATGATTTTCCAGTTCATTCTAATCTATTGAAAATTAACTATTATGCATATAACCATATTTCAATATTATATACAATTTATGTACAAATTAATTACAAAGAATGGAAATAT
>JAKADL010000138.1 GCA_021820565.1 Thermoplasmata archaeon | reverse complement strand
CTCTGCCATAGATTTGTAGCCTGCCAGAGCAGAAAACCAGGACTACTGTCAGGTTTCCCGAATTTTGTGTTTAACTTATCCTCGGATGACATATGCTCTAGCCTCACTCACTCCTGCATGTTTTCTCCATAAAAATAGCCATCCTTGCAATATTTTCCATAGTCTGTGGGACTCCGGAAGCTATGCTTCCTCCTATTTCTTTTTCCATCTCTTCTTTACCTGGGCAGAGAATTGTTACATGATTCGTAAGACGAATCTTTCCATCAGGTAAATCGACAAATGTATGTACGAATTCTATTGTTGTTTTCAAATCCTCAATAACAGTCTCATCTGTGTAGCCCTTATCAGGATCAGCCATGGTAATTCTGTAATTCAAATATCCCTGCCCCTCTATTTTGATCTTCCCGTTAGTTCCTTCCATGAATTCTCCGTCAAGGGATATGTCCTCAATTCCGTGGTCCCATAAAGGCCATGATTCAACGTTGCTGTAGAGGGTCCAAATTTCATCTTTTCTAGCATCTGTTATTATGCTGTGTTCAAATTCCCATGTCATTTTATCACGATAAGTTATAATATGCGCATATATAATAATTGCGCTTATTATTTATTTCATCCTCTGGGCTAATATAATAATTAGATAAACCTTCAGAAACCATGTAATAGTCAGATTTCTAATCATTTCATATTCAGACTCTTGCTTCAAGAGTGTTGCCCGCTGGAAACCAGAAAATTTCTAAATTATAAGAGTATTCTATATAGGGGAATCAGATGGTAAATGATTGGAATGCAGAGCACTATGATAACAAGTTAGGCTATGTATCAGAATTGGGGAAAGGCGTAATATCATTACTTGACCCCAAACCCGGAGAAAAAATACTTGATTTAGGGTGTGGAACCGGTGACCTTACTCATGAGATAGCAATGTCAGGAGCATCGGTCATGGGCATAGACCAGTCAGTTACTATGATTCAACAGGCCCGCAAAAAATACCCCCACATAACATTTATAGTTGGCAATGCTGAGGAACTTGACATGAATCAGCAGTTCAATGCAGTTTTTTCCAATGCAGCATTGCACTGGATGAAGAATCCCTCAAAGGTCACAGAAGGTATATGGAGTATCTTATTGCCCGGAGGACGTTTCGTGGCTGAGTTCGGGGGAAAGGGAAATGTAGGAGTAGTTATAGATGCCCTAGAGCGTACTTTGAGTGAGTTAGGGATAAGTACAAGGAATAAAAATCCCTGGTATTTTCCGAGCATCGGGGAATACACTTCTTTACTGGAAAAATATGGTTTCCAGACAACCTATGCACTTCATTTCAGTCGTCCAACTGCTATGCCTGACGGTGAACTAGGTCTCGTGCACTGGCTCAATGGATTTGCCGGAAGTTATTTGCAGGATTTAGATCTTCCTGATCGTTCAAATGTAATTCAGAATGTAATTGAATTGTGCCGTCCAATTCTTTACAGGAATGGTCAATGGTATATTGATTACAAGCGCCTGCGTGTAATAGCAGAAAAATAAATGGTGTCTCCTTGCAATTCATGAGAACTTTGATGAGATATTTAACATAGAAGCGGGAAGCTCCATGCGTTAGCTTGGGGAAGAAGTCACTCTCCATTCAGATCTGAATTAAATGATATCATTTTAGCGGTAAATAGTAGTATAAATTTTATTGTAACAACTATCATCACCTCCTGAAGATTAAAAACAGATATGTATGAGCAAAATTTTCCCATTTCACCCTTACATACTGATATACATAATTTTCTCTGACCTATTATGAATTGCCAAATATGTACAGTATAGTATACATAAAATATAAGAATATGTACAGTATACTATACAATAATGGTTACAATTGATGATTTCAAATACATTTTAACGTTCTGGAAGGAATATAAAATACCCAATATGGTAGAGCGTGATATACACATTGATTTGGAAACGAATAAGATAATTGCAATTGCCGGTTCAAGACGGTCTGGTAAAACCTATCTCATGTTCCAGTGCATGAATGAACTTTTAAAAAAAGGCGTCAAGGATGACAATATTATTTATGCGAATTTTGAAAACGAGAGACTTGTGGGAGTAGTTGCCTCTGATCTTGACAAGCTTCTCATTGCTCATAAAGAACTCCTCAATCCTGATGGGACTATATACCTTTTTCTTGATGAAATTCAGGTTGTTGAAAACTGGTATAAATGGGTCAGAAAAATCTATGATACCGGAAAATACAGAATTATTGTCTCTGGTTCATCTTCTGAATTGTTAAGTAGCGAAATAGCTACTTCGCTTGCAGGCAGAAATCTTACCTATACTGTTTATCCATTCTCCTTTAAAGAATATGTGGCCGCAAAGGGAGTAAAAATTAACAAATTGCAGAAATATTCTATCGAAAAGGGAATTATATTCAAGATAATGGATGATTTTTTAGAATATGGGTCATTTCCGGAGATAGCCATGACACAGGAAGTTTCAAGGAAGCTTGATCTCCTTTCATCCTACTTTGACGCAATTTTCTTCAGGGATATTGTGAGAAGATACGGAGTTAGAGAAATAGGTGAGTTAAACATCTTTCTCAGAATTCTTTCCAGTAGCTATGCGTCATATTTCAGTTCAGTAAAGGCGCTCAATTATTTTAGAAGTACCGGAAGAGGGATTAGCAGGATAACACTGTTAAATTTTCTTGATTATTCTAGATCGGTTTTTCTTGTGGATATACTTGAGAAATATGAAAAGAGTGTCAGAAAGCGTATAGCTATGCAATCAAAGACCTATATAACAGACATAGGAATTTCCAGGCTTTTCTCTGACATTGATAAGGGAAGGGCACTGGAGAACGCAGTTTTCATGGAATTATTGAGAAATGTTTCCACTACAGATCGTATAAATTATCTCAGGCTGAAATCGGGCAAGGAAGTAGATTTTATTCTTACAGGTAAAACCACTGAACTCATACAGGTTTCTTACGAGGTGTCTGATTCCAGTACCAGATCAAGGGAAACATCTGCCCTTGTGGAAGCCGCAACGGCTCTCGGTTTGAATGCCGGGAAAATAATAACATACGATTATGAGGGAGAAGAATCAATCAATGGAATTTTGATACAGTATATCCCATTCTGGATTTGGGCGTTATTTAAATCAAATACTTTAAACAATGCATGATCATTTAGAACAACGGGCTGATGTATAAAGTATACAGGCAATAATATATTGATGGACGACGTTTAAATTTTAATAGCCATCCAGTAGATTTAAAAATTAATCAAATAATTTAAGGCCTACCTCCGTAAAGATTTTAAAGTGATTATCAAGTGTTAATAAATTACTATTATTGTTGATAGCTACCGAAGCTATCATCGCATCCATTCTGGGAACAGCTTTTCCATTATTTTCTGCAAATATTTCCAGGTTGGAGGATAAATCCGCATCTTCTTTAGTATAATTTATTACTGGAATCACGTAGATTTGCTCCTTACCCTTTGAATATTTATGTATAC
>JAKADL010000018.1 GCA_021820565.1 Thermoplasmata archaeon | reverse complement strand
TTCCATTCTTATTCCTTAGAGTCTCATTTGAGGATTCAGGGGAAATTTCAACAGTAAAATCAGGAAAATTTCTCCCGAATTCATCCAGATACTGTTTTCCGGGTGGCACAAAAAATTCGGTTAATAGTGGCAGGTCCATGTTCCTGTTTTTCATTTCTCTGAACAGCGATGAATAAAATTTCTCTCCGGCATGGTTTATATCTCCTGTAATAAATACCGGGCTACCAAGCATATCCTGGACAAGAGATATCTCTTCTGCTATAATTTCAGGTTTCCTGTACACAGGGGATATATCATTGTAATTATTTCTGTAGGCAAAATTTGAGCCACCGCAGAATGCGCAGTTGAAACTGCAGCCATGCTCTATTACAGTCATTGCCTCTGTATTCTCCAGCCACGAAGCATATGGTAAATGGCCTTTGATATCATGATATTTTATTGCATTTTTCATCAGTATGCCGTAATTTAGAAATACATCATCAATGGATGATCTTCCATGCTGATTATGTATTATTCTGTTTCCATCTCTGTGAATCAAATTTGGAACACCATTAATGTCCTGTGAATTTTCCAGTGTCCCAGCCAGTTTTACTATATTCTTCTCCTGCAGGTCCCCGGAAAGTATGAAGTCTACATATTCATAATTCTTCATTATATCATCAGCAAAATAGGTGGCAGAAAATCCGCCAAGCAATACCTTTGATTCCGGATGCAGGTCCTTTATAATCTTTGCAATTTTTATGGCACCATTAACATGTGGTAGCCAGTGAAGGTCAATGCCAAAAATATCTGATTTTACATCCTTTAAATATTTCACAGGATCAAATTTGTCTGATGATACCATCATGGCCGCGACATTACATATTCTGGCATTATAACCCTCTTTTATGAGCGAGTTGAGCATGCTGACGAATCCAATCGGGTACATTTCAAATACGGGTGTTGATGGGATAACATCGCTTATTGGCCCAAGTTTAACGTTTCTGGTCCTGAAATCGTATATACTAGGAGCATGTACCAGTGCAACTTCTGTTTTCATAATATCACTGATTTTTTTATAGTTAAACTGCCTCAAACACTGCAATGAAATATTAAGTTCATATATGTAAAGCCTAATTAAAATTGCTCTCTACGCTTATTTTAATTCTGCCTGGTCCCAGTCAGGGAGCCATACTTCCCATGTTCATCGTACTGCTGGCCGTTACTATGATTATATAATATGTAGCTTTAAAAACATATCGTTTTATAGAAAAATCAAAAATAAAAATAAAATAATAAATATTACGGTGGGGCCTGTAAATGCTGGTATATTGCAGCATAACCTATAAACAGGGCTATCAGGGCTGTAAGTGCCAGAAGTATGAACGCAATGTAATAAAGATATTTTTTGCTGTTATCAGGTTTCACAAACAAAACCAGGGAATACACTGCAGATATGCCACTCATTATGTATAGGCCCATAGCACTGATAAGGTCGTCTCCCGTCTCCAGTTTAAAATTAACAATCGCAGCGCTTTCGATAAACAGGTATATTCCGAGCATTAATCCAGGTATGGATATGGATCTCAGGTTCTGCCCTTTATATATCATAACTGAACCCGCCATCAATAAAAGCCCCAGTATCATCAACGGGTCACCGAATAGCATGTTATATGCACTCAGCGGGCCTGGAAATGGCCAGAACTGAGACATCCTGAATCCGGATGCAAAATCGAATAAACCGAAAGCAAAACTCGGAATAACAAGCTCTTTTAAATCCTTTCCCTGAGCAGCCATGTAGAAATATGCAGCAATCAGGGCGGCACTTATGCCTAAACTCAATAACATTGCAGCCAATGGATCAACGAATATCATAAATTTACCTCTTAGCTATTATTTTTATAATATATTAATATACTTGTTTTTTTATGAATATATTCACTATAATTTTATATCCTGTAGAACGGCCGCGAAAAATAATGTGGCACCCTTATCGGATTAAAGGTCTGCAATGATAAGTTGCCATAAGAAAACTATTATTATTAGTCATTATTCACTTCTATGCTAAACGAGAATGAAATGGACGTTTTAAAATATGTCAGGGAACTTGCTGAGAACAAAATAAAACCAAGGGCCAGAGAAATAGACGAAAAGATGGAGGTGCCTGAGGATATTATACAGGCAATGAGGGATATGGGGCTGTTTGCCTCTTATATCCCCGAAAAATATGGTGGATATGGATTAAGCTTTCCATTTCTGGTTGAAGCCATAGAAACAATATCTGAGGCATGCCCCAGCACCGCTCTTGTACTTGATGGTGCCCTCACCCTTTTTGCTGAGCCACTCATAATGTTCGGCAGTGAATCACTGAACAAAAGATATCTGACAGAGATTGCAAAGGGAGCTGTAGGCGGTCTCGCCATTACTGAACCGGGTTCCGGTAGTGATGCCGCATCAATTTCAGCACATGCTGAAAAATGTTCTGGCGGTTATAAGATCAACGGTACAAAAACATTCATTTCCAATGGAAGGCTTGCCAAATTTTTTGTCATGGATGCATCAACTGATAAATCGAAGGGTTATAAGGGAATCACCACATTTGTTGTAGATGCCGATGCTCCTGGCCTTGAAATCAGCAGGGATATACATAAAATGGGCATAAGAGGTTCCAGCACAGTTGAACTGAATTTCCACGATGTGGTGGTTCCGGAATCAAATATTGTGGGCGAATACAATAAAGGCTTCTCAGTAATAATGGACACCCTCGATGCCGGAAGGATCGGAATAGGCGCCCAGGCTCTGGGAATTGCAAAATCTGCCTTCAGGGAAGCCCTGGAATACATAAATACCAGAAAACAGTTCAACAAAAAAATTATTGATTTCCAGGGTATCCAGTTCATGATAGCAGAAATGGAGTCCAAAATAAAAGCCTCAGAGCTTCTTATAAGGGAAGCAGCAGAAAAATGGCAAAAACACGAGGATACTGTTGAACTATCTTCCATAGCAAAGATGTTTGCATCGGATACCGCAGTTTACGTAACAGAGAGATCATTGCAACTCTTCGGGGGATATGGTTACACCACCGACTTCAATGCAGAAAGGCATATGCGGGATGCAAAAATTACACAGATTTATGAGGGAACCAATGAAATCCAGAAAATAATAATATCCAGGGAAATAATGAAAAATCTATAAGGTTTTTATATCCTTTATTAATTGAAGGTCAATGTTAATAGGCCAGAAAGTGGATTTTTCCTATAAGGGGACAGAATATACCGGAACCTTTATCAGTTCTTCCGGAGAAACAATTACTGTAAAGCTGGGCAGTGGTTATAATATAACACTCAACAGTGATTCATTCAAGGTTTTACGGGAATACGATGACGGGAATATTGAAGACAATCAAAGGACGGCCACTGCAAGTGAATGTGGGAACAATGGTACATGCATACTCACAACAGGTGGAACCATAGGCAGTTCTGTGGACTATAAAACCGGTGCCGTAAAACCCGTGAAGGATATATCATATTTATATAACTTTGTCAACAATATATCCCAATTCAAACTTTATCACGAAAACATTGAAAATATGCTGAGTGAAAATGTAGATTCAGGAAAATGGGTAACCTTTGCCAGGAAGGCACGGGATGCTATGAAGAAAGGTAATTCTGTAATAATATTTCACGGAACCGATACAATGCAATACTCAGCTTCTGCATTATCCTTCATGTTCGAGGAACAGACAAAACCCATAATATTTACAGGAAGCCAGAGGAGTTCTGATAGACCCAGCAGTGACGCTTTCCTTAATATAGAGGGTTCGATACACTTCGCCTCAATGGAGATGGGAGAGGTTGGAATATCAATGCACACGGATACCGCTGATGATTCAGTTTCACTCTATCGTGGGACCAGGGCTAGAAAGATGCATACAAGTAGCAGGAATGCCTTTATTTCTATTGGTGAACATGCGATGGCCAGATATTCAAATGGAACAATCTCAGAAGAAACGTACATGAAAAAACCATCCGAAAATATTGTTTTAAAGGATAAGCTGGATGATAGTGTTGGCCTGATATACTTTTATCCAGGAATGAAAGAGGAAGATTTCTATAACCTTGCCTATAATAAGAAAGCAGTAATTATAATGGGGACCGGACTCGGACATGTATCTTCCGGCGTATTGAACATAATAAAAAAACTTGAAAAGGAGACCAGCTTCTTTATGACCTCACAGTGCATATATGGCAATGTGAACATGAATGTATATTCAACAGGCCGTGATCTTCTCCAAGCAGGTGTAATACCACTTGACAATATGCTTGCAGAAACTGCATTGGTAAAGGCAATGTACATTCTCGGAAATTATCCCGACAGCCTTGATAAATTAATGAGGGCAAATTTGCGGGGTGAAATTGAGGATATATTGAAGTGATAATTATGAAAATAGGTCTGGAAATACATTTTCAATTGAAAGGAAATAAACTGTTCTGTTCGTGCAGCACTGAGGGAACCGAATCAGGTTCATCATTTCGCAGAAAATTGACGCCTGTTATGGGTGAGATGGGCAAGGTTGACAATGCTGTTGAATATGAAAATATAAGAAACCGTGAATTCCTCTATCACGTTAGCACCAATTCCTGCCTGGTAGAGAAAGATGAGGAGCCACCCCACCCGGTTAACATTGAGGCACTGAATACTGCTATTGCTATATCCGAAGCGCTGAATTGCAAAATTCTTGACTATGCCTCATTCATGCGGAAAATAGTAATAGATGGATCCAACACCTCCGGATTCCAGAGAACAGGCATTATTGGAATGGACGGTTATATTGAAACATCAAAGGGCCCTGTAAGGATATCCACGATTACCCTGGAAGAGGATGCATGCAGGAAAATATCGGAAAAACATGGAAGGGCTGAATATTCACTGGATAGACTGGGTATACCCCTGATAGAAATATCCACGGAACCGGATATAGCCGATCCAGATCATGCACTGGAAACTGCAAAAGCCATCGGGCATTTCGTTATGTCCATGAATAATTTCCGCAGAGAGGTTGATTCTATAAGACAGGATGTTAATTTCTCAATGGGGTTCGGCCGTGTGGAAATCAAAGGAGTATCAAAGCTTTCTTTTATCAAGGATACGCTGGATTACGAAATTAAAAGGCAAAAAGCCCTGAATGAAATCTCCGGCAAATTCTCAGGAAGGTCTCCAGAACTTGGAAAATTTATCGATATATCAGATATATTTACGAATACTGGCTCTTCAATGATCAAAAAGGCAATAGCCTCTGGCAAATCTGTTATGTGTGCAAGGCTGCCCGGATGTAACCATCTCATGAAATACGGAAATTATAGGCTTGGCAGGGAACTTGCCGACGTGGCTAAAAATATTGGTATAGGCGGACTGATGCATTCTGATGAATTCCCTGCATACGGGCTGATGGATGATGAATTGAATAAAATCTATCAATCTGCTGGAAAAATGGATAATGACGCAGTCATAGTTGTAATTGCCGATAAACCCTCCTTCCAGATTCTCAGACCGCTCTTAATCGAGCGAATGGATAAAATCATGAAACTGGATCTGGCCGAAACCCGTGCCGCAACCCCATCCGGAGAAACAAGGTATTTGAGGCCACTTGCCGGCAAGGAGAGAATGTATCCTGAAACGGATATACCCTTAATTCAAATTACTGAAGATCATATCGAAAACATTAAAGACATGGTGCCAAAATCCATTGATGAAATAAAGAGCGAACTTGTAGAAAAATATAAGCTCTCTTATGTTGAGGCAGAATCTTTAATAAATACTAACATGCTTTCCACATTTCTGTCTATTGTAAAGGATTTCAATTATCCTTCCACAGTATCGAGAATTCTTCTCCAGATTATACCTGAATTTGAAAAAAAGCGCGACAAGAAACTCACACCGGATGAAAAAGCTGATATCCTGGGAGTTGCACTTTCGCAGGGGAATTCTTACAGCAGAAATGATACAGTAATAAGTATTCTGGGAATAGCGAAGAGAAAGCACTGGGATAGAAGTACACTGGAAATGGCCATCTCACTTTATATGCTTGATAATATCCCTCTTTCGGAACTAGAGACCCGCCAGGAACTTATACCCTTGACAGAAGAAGAGATCAGGAAAGTTATCACAGAACTGGTATCATCAGCAGATATAAGTGAAAAAAACATTATAGTTCTGTTCAGAAAAAAAACTGTTCGTGCATTCGATCCTAAAGTTGTCATTAAAATATTCAGGGAATTGAAACCATCAAATTAAATATACCAAAAAATAAGCAGGTTTGTAGCTTAAATTATAAATTTTTTTCAGGTTATAAAGTGGTAAACAGGTCTCTGGAAATACAGGAAAATTCTTATTTTCTTACCATCCGATATAATTAAATAGCCTTGAAAAATATAAGAACAATGATATTAGGATACGCTTCTATGGCGATTACGATAATTATCCTGGTACTTGCCTTATACCTTGTATTTAAAATACTTCCGACTATTGGAGCCGGTCGTTACAAGAAAGGCGGGATTAGGTTCAGCAGGAAGGAAGTATCAAAAAACCTTTCACTGGAAAACAATCCTCCTGCTACAGATGATTCATACCTTAAACCCTATGAGGGTGGGGAGGTTGCCACGGAATATGCTGAAGGACATATTACTGTACAGTATTATGTTATAATATTCCTCTTCATACTCTTCGATGTAGATATGTTATTATTACTGCCATGGGCCTTTGATTTCTATGCTCTCGGCGTAATTCCTTTCCTGGAGACAATTGTTTTCCTTGTTATGCCATTATTTGCGGTTTTTTACGCATATAAAAAGGGGTATATGAGGTGGATGAAATGAAAACAGGCGATATGGGTGTAAAAACCACCACACTGGAGAAAGCTCTGGAATGGGGCAGATCAAACTCTCTCTGGCCCCTTACAATGGGTCTTGCGTGCTGTGCTATTGAAATGATGGCAACACAGGCTGCTGATGTTGATGTTGCAAGATTCGGAAGTGAGATATTCAGAAATTCTCCCAGGCAATCAGATTTAATGATCGTAGCTGGGACAACTACAAAAAGAATGGCACCACGTGTAAAAAGGATTTATGAAGAGATGCCATACCCTAAATATGTTATTGCCATGGGTGTCTGTGTAATACAGGGTGGTCCATATGTTGACGGTTATTCTGTAGTACTCGGTGTTGACAGGGTTATCCCAGTTGATGTTTATGTTCCTGGTTGTCCTCCCTCACCGCAGGCTCTCACATACGGGTTGATTACCCTACAGAAGAAAATCAGAAACGAGACCGATAGGTGATAAACAATGTATAAAATTCTGTCCGAGGAAACCGATAAATCCGGTATGAAGGTATTGAACATCGACAAATCAGATTTAGTAGAACTCATGGAAGATTATAAAAACAGGAGATACTATCTTTCATCAATCACCGGTGTTGATATGAAAGATCACATTGATGTTATTTATCACATACATAATTTCGATAAAAATGACTACTTATGTGTGAAGGTATCCACCAGCGATGAAAAAGTTCCATCAATAACAAAACTCTGGAAGGCGGCAATTGTTGATGAAAGGGAACAGTATGATCTCATGGGGATAGTCTTTGAAGGACATGAAAATCTAAGGCGCATACTTCTTCCGGACGAATGGGTCGGCCATCCACTTAGAAAGGATTACGATCTGAACAAGGTTCAGTATATCAGCATGGACAGAGATGGCAATGAGCATGTAAGCTTTGATGATAAAGAGGGTTGGTAATGTCTCACTGGATAGAATTGAATATCGGCCCCGTTCATCCAGCAACGCATGGAATCTATAGATTCAGGGTAAAACTGAACGAGGAAACCGTCGAGGACGTGGACATCACAATAGGGTACCTGCACAGGAATGCAGAAAAAATATGTGAATTGAATTATTTTGTGAACAATACGATTTACTTTGACCGTATGGATTATATTGATGCCATGAACATGGAGCTGGGTTATTTACGTGCCGTGGAAACACTTATGGATATGGAGGTGCCAGAACGGGCACAGTGGATCAGGATGATTATGGCCGAACTGAGCAGGATTGCGGCAAGAATGGTGGGTATAGGTGCCCTGGGGCTGGATGTCGGTATGCTGACACCGTTTTTCCACACATTCCATGAAAGGGAAAAGATTCAGAACATATTCGTTGAAGCTTCGGGCGGCAGGCAGGAAGTAAATTATATGAGCATTGGCGGAGTATACCAGGATTTTAACGATACAATAATAAATGAAATCAAAGAATTTATTGCAGGTTTTAAGGGAAAATTAGAAGAAATAGTGAAAATGTTCACTGATAGTGAAATTTTCTGGCAGAGGAATGTTGGAACCGGAGTACTCGAACCGGATATAGCACTGGATTACGGTGTTACGGGGCCCATGCTCCGTGCTTCGGGCATTCCCTATGATGTGAGGAAGGATTCACCATATCTATACTATGACAAGGTAAATTTCGATGTTCCCATTGCAAAGTCTAAAGATAATATGGGCAGATTCCTTGTAAAGGTTGAGGAATTAAGGCAGTCGGTGAGGATTATTGAACAGTGCCTTGCCAAATTGCCAGAAGGTCCTTATTTCAATCCCAAGGCAAAGAAATCCGCCATGCTTCTTCTGAAGGGTCAGGGAGATGTATTTACAAGGGTCGAATCAGAGAGCGGGGAATTCGGGGTTTTTATCAGGGGTGATGGTAATGTGAAACCCTACAGGGTACATGCCAGAAGCCCATCTTTCAAGAACCTTGCCGTGGTGCCAATCATGGCTAAGGGATCGCTTATAGCTGACCTTATCATCACTATTGCATCCGTTGATGCAGTTGCCGGAGAGGTGGATAGATGAGCTTACTGTTCAGAATTCACCAGTGGTTCTCTTTCCTGGGAAATTTTGCATCCTATGGACTTGCATATCTAATCCAGTCAATTGTTGTACTGATCTTTGTCGCCCTTTCTTTTGTAGCATTAATTTACATTTTCAGGAAATACATGGCAAGAATCCAGAGGAGAATAGGTCCCAACAGGGTAGGCAAATTTGGCCTTCTCCAGCTTATAGCAGATGCACTCAAACTGATCGGTAAAGAATCAATTTTGCCGGAAAACAGGGATGATATGGCATATAAGATAGCGCCGGTAATAGTAATGATTGCAACTATCCTGGCATTCGTGCTCATTCCCTTCGGAGACCTTGCATATTTCGGATCGCTTGCAGTAACGCATTCAAAGGTAACTCTTGTATTGATGTTCGGCATACTCTCTATAATACCTATTGGAGAGGTACTTGGTGGTATCAGTACCAAAAGCAATTATGCTCTGCTGGGAACAATGAGGGCTGTTGCTAAAGATATCTCTTTCGAAATCCCCATGATGATAAGTGTACTGGCTATAGTAATAGTATCATCAAGATCCTATGTGACAGGAGATGCTATAACAGGCGGCCTCAGCCTTTCCGGTATAGTTTCAAATGAAATTATACCCTATGGCATCATAGAACCACTGGGACTTCTAATATTCTTCATATCCATGATCGCAAGGGCTTCATATTCACCCTTTGATCTGGGTGAAAGCGACAGTGAACTTATCTCCGGATATACAACAGAATATTCAGGAATGAGATTCGGATTCTTCTATATAGGACTATTCGGGATGGTTTATCTCAGCTCTTTCCTGATCTCTCTTCTTTATCTGGGAGGCTCAAATGGGCCTTATGACAGCTATGTAGGTTTCATTTATCTGTTTATCAAAACAGACATTCTCGTTCTTATATCATTCCTGATATGGGTAGCAATACCGAGGATAAGGATAGATAAATTCGTTGATCTTGGATGGAAGTATCTGCTTCCGCTTTCCATGGTAAATCTTGTGTATGCAGGATTATTTGTATTATATATAAGGTGATAAAAATGGTTGCTACTGTAAAAGAAATTGAAATGCCAAAAAAACCGATACCGGTTGTAGGATCGCTTAAACTAATGTATAGCATGGGAAAGTATGTATTCAAAAAACCTGTGACTACACAGTATCCTGAAGATAAGGGGAAAATTCCAGATAGATTCAGATTCCGCATATTCCTGGTTCCTGAGGCCTGTGTTGGATGTACCTTATGCTCGAAGATATGCCCCAACCATAGCATAAAAATGGAGAACTGGGATCTTGACAGAAGCGGGCTGGAAAATAACGTTGTCCAGACTGCAAGAGGTGACAGGAAAAATCTCCAGAATAAAAGGAATATATATCCTGACGTGAATTTCGGGACGTGCACTGTATGCAGGCAATGCGAGGAGATATGCCCAACCGATGCTATTTACCTTACCCATCAGTTTGAAGATGCAAGGACAAGAAATAGCTTCACCTATTCACCACAGGAGTTAACTATGCAGGAGGAGGATGTTATAAAATGATCTATACAATTATCTTCCTGGCATTTGCTGTTATAGCGGTAATCATGGCAATGGCAGCTATCAGCTCTAAAAATCTCATACACTCCTCCATATTTTTATTTATTCTCATGCTTGTATTTTCAATGATCTTCATATTCCTTGGTCTGAGTTTTGTGGGAAGCATTGAACTGCTTGTCTATACCGGATCAATTGTGATACTCATAGTTTTCGTGCTCATGTTAACAGGAGGTAAGGACGTTGAAGAATAAGGCACAGAAAATTGCAGCAATAGCATTTCTAATAGTAATAGGGGCAAATCTGTTAACCATCAGCGGCACATTTACCAGGCGATCACAGGATATAGCCAGAATCGGGCAACTGCTATTCTCCACATATGTGGTACCATTCGAACTCCTGTCTGTACTTCTGGTCGCCGCCATAATCGGAGTTATGTACATAGTCGGAGATGATGAAAAATGAATATAATTTATATACTGTTTCTATCGATGATTCTGTTTACAATAGGAATCTATGGTGTTACAACATCGAAGGTTGGCATGAAGGTCATAATTTCCCTTGAAATCACCATAAACGCTGCCCTACTTGATGTTGTTGGGATTGCGGCATTCTATTATTCCACTTCAGTTATAGTGTTCGCACTATTTGTCATTGCAATAGGAGTTATTGAAACCGCAACAGGAATTGCGATATTTACACTGATATCAAAGAAATACGGAAAGACAAATATTTCACTATTGAGGGATATTAAATGGTAACAATACTGTATTATTTTATTTTCATACTTCCACTTCTCGCATTTCCCCTTGAATATATAATAGGCAGATATAAAATTAAATATTCAGGAGTTTTCAGCAGCCTGATGATTCTTGGATCCCTGACACTGGTTATATATGCATACTTCTACTTACTGAATCACAGTTACATTTATTCCCATTATACATGGTTCTACAATATAAACGTTGGAATATACATAAGCCATCTTACAGTCATTATGGCAATGATGGTTGCCTTCATGTCATTGATGATCAATCTTTTTGCCATGTTTTATATGAAAAAAGACCCAAGAAAAAATATTTATTTTTCTGAAACATCCTTATTTATAGGTTCCATGTTGGGTCTTGTTGTTTCCTCGAACCTTGTTCTATTTTTCCTGTTCTGGGAAATAGTGGGACTGTGTTCATATTTACTCATAGGGTTCTGGTTCTTCAAGCCCAATGCCGCAGCTGCCGCAAAGAAAGCATTTATCGTAACCCGTGTAGGAGATCTGCTATTTATAATAGGAATGGGTGTCCTGTATACTAAACTGGTAAGCATTGTACCTTCCGGAACCAGCCCCCTGAGCATACCGTATCTTATTGATAATGCCCAGGCCATCGCTACGGCAATCGGACCCAATGTCCTTGCCATTGCTACAATATTATTCCTCGGAGGCGCAGTTGCCAAATCTGCCCAGTTTCCCTTACACGTATGGTTACCGGACTCCATGGAGGGCCCTACCACCGTATCGG
This sequence comes from Thermoplasmata archaeon, assembly GCA_021820565.1. GTDB lineage: Archaea > Thermoplasmatota > Thermoplasmata > Thermoplasmatales > Thermoplasmataceae > Ferroplasma. Next base: position 6,248 of record JAKADL010000018.1, on the reverse strand, counting down.
CTCTTATCCATGCCGCTACAATGGTCACGGCAGGAGTTTACCTTGTTGCTAGATTGTTTCCATTGTTTTACTATGCATCATCATACTCTCTATATGCCGTAGCCATAATAGGCGCATTCACGGCATTTTATGCGGGAATTCTTGGCATCGTGGTGAACGATATCAAGAGAGTCCTTGCTTATTCCACAATAAGCCAGCTGGGTTATATGATGGCTGCAATAGGACTGGGTGGTGTGATCGGTTACTCCGGTGTGGCATTCGGAATGTACCATCTGGTAGTACATGCAGTATTCAAAGCTCTTCTATTCATGGCGGCAGCAGTGATATTGATGACGCTGATGGAGCTCAGGAACATAAAAGATATGGGTGGGCTTTTCAGAAGAATGCCGGCAACAGCCATATTGATGCTGATAGGAGCCCTTACACTTGCAGCTATACCACCAACGGCAGGTTATTTTTCCAAAGGACAGATAATCTCCGGAGCATATGAGTATTTTGTGAATTCAGGAAATATAATTCCATGGCTTCTTCTATTATTCGGGGAAGTACTTACAGCAACTTACACATTCAGAATGTATTTTCTGGTATTCCTGGGAAAACCCAGATCAAAACTGGCGGAAAAGGCACATGATCCTAAGCTTATATACCTCTCTCCATTGATTGTACTGGCTTTCCTGTCCCTTACACTGGGCATAATACAGAAGCCTTTCTATAAATTCATAGATGCCTCGGTGTTTGTCTATACACCGCCTCTGGCAATAGAGATACTGCCTGTTCTATTCTCTCTTATTGGGATAGGAATTGCATATCTTATATACAGGTACAACGTAAACGGCCATACTGCTATTTCCAAAAATCCGCTATACAGGATAATAAAGAACAAATTTTACTTTGACTGGCTTTACACAGAAATAATATCTGAGAGGATCATTCTTCCCATATCCTATATGCTGGGTGCCGGGGATAGAAAACTTGATGATCATGTAAATGAAGCGGGGAAGGATATATCAACACTCGGAACTGACCTGAGAAAAATAGAAACAGGCAGTATACCATTCTATGTGGCTTTCCTTATAGTGGGAATGATAGTCATATTTGCAATTATTGAAATAATAGGGGTGATCTAAATGATTTTACTGTACTTCTTTATACTGTTTTTTATTCTTACGGCTCTTAGTTTCTTCGGGGGTAGCCATTCCAAGACCATCTCCCTGGTATCCCTGGTGGTTCTCACTGTATTTTTCATTACATATTCCATACTGAGATTCAAAAACTATGATGGAGGTGTCATTGCATATTACAATACACTTCTTGCCCAGTTCCATGCCAGCGGCATTACAATAAATATTGATTTCTCGCTTGGTTTAACTGGCTTTACCGATCTTCTCGTGGTAATCTCACTGTTCATTACAATGTTTGCAATTTTGATGGGGAGCAAATCACACGGCGCATATTTCTATGGACTTTTCATGGCTGCGGGCTTCGGTCTTGCAGGGCTATTCATGGTGAGGAATTTTCTGTTCTTCTATATATTCTGGGAGGTTGTATTGATACCGGTGTTTTTCATAATAGGAAAATATGGAACCGGAAGCAGGGAAAGAAGCTCCCTGAAATTTTTTATATATACACATATAGGGTCTCTGTTCCTCCTGCTTTCTATTTTTACATTATCTACCTATTACTTCATAAATACAGGAATATTTACGTTCCAGATACAGGATCTCACAGGACTTGCGTTCCTGGAAACTGTACCTGCATATGGTTTCTATTTCATAATTTTCGGCTTCCTGCTTGCATTCCTCATAAAACTTCCATCGTTTCCACTTCATTCATGGCTTCCGGATGCATATAATGATGCACCCTATTCAGGTACCATAATGCTTTCAGGTGGACTGGTAGCAATGGGTGGATATGGACTTCTGGGAATACTCTATCCCATGGGGGCACTATTTCCGAGAGACCTTGTGTACTTTATAATCCTCCTTGGAATAATCAGCCTGATTTACTTTTCATTTACTGCACTCTTCCAGGCAGACCTGAAGAGAATGGCTGCCTACGGCAGCGCTGCAGAAATGGCTTTTATTCCAATAGCATTCGGGACAGCACTTCTTTCAACAGGTTATGTCAGGACACTTGATCTTTCCGGTGGAATGTATCAGATAATAGCACACACCTTCGTTGCAGCCCTTATATTTTCATCTCTTTCCATGCTATATAAAAGAACACAGACATCAAAAATATATGATCTCGGTGGACTCAACAGGGAACTACCGGTGCTCTCATCATTCCTGTTGATCGGAATGCTGGCATCACTTGGATTGCCCTCACTCGCAGGATTTATCGGGGAATTTTCAGTAACCATATCGGCATTCCAGAGCATAGGCTTATACACACTTTTCATAGTTTTAGGTCTGATAATCACCGCAGCTTTTTACATCTGGGCTGCACAGCGTTCTCTCTTCGGATACTTCAATGAAAGGCTCGGAAGATTGAAGGATATAAACAAAATGGAATTTCTAATACTTTTCCTGATGCTCGCCGGTTCTATTTTCCTTGGAGTTTATCCTACTCTACTTTTTAAACTCCTGACAGCATACGCTTCTCATCTGGGGGGATTAATATGATTTATGAATATCTTTACGCACTTATATTATTGGGCCTCGCAGGGTTCATTACACTTGCAGCCGGCATTAAAACAGACAGTAAAAGAATACTGGGTGGATTCACATTCATTATCCTGATTGCAGCATTTTTCATTCTACTTTTCCAGGATAAAAATTACAGCATATTATCTCTCAATATCTCATCATTTGATACATACTGGGCACTGATATTTCTGGTTTCAATAATGGTAATTATTATACCGTCAATGAACGATATCAAAAAGAGATTCGATGTATATTATGCGCTACTGCTATTTATTGCACTATCCATGGTCATAGCTGCCTTTACCTACAATCTAATAATCCTATTCGTATCTTTTGAAGGGGTCAGCATAGGAACCTATGTTCTTACCGCATACAACAAAACCAAACGTAATCTGGAGGCATCCCTGAAATATTTCATGATAAGCACAATCGGAACATCATTCAATATAATGGGTATAGCATTCTTTTATCTATCCACCAGGACCTTCAACTTAAATGCTGTAGGGACAATTGATTTCAACCGATCTCTTCTTTTAGCCCTGGTATTCATAACCATCGGATTCGGGTTTAAAATAGCTATATTTCCCATGCAGCAGTGGGCAATAGATACATATGATGGAGCTCCGAACTCCGTTTCTGCATTCCTTTCGACAGGTGGAAAACTGGTCGCATATATGATACTGTTAAAATTCCTGTTCCTTGGATTTATACCGGATTACAATTACGTTTTCTTCTTCTTTGCAATACTGGCTATACTCACAATGACCTACGGAAACCTGGCAGCCCTCATGGAGAATAATTTGAAAAGGATACTGGGTTATTCCAGTATTGCTCAGGCAGGATACATGATACTGGTATTTGCGCTAATAGGATATTCTTACTATCCAGCAGTTCTGGTATCAAAGCAGATTTTCCTCAGGTTTGCCATCGCATCGGCAATGTTCTATGCCGTAGCATATATCTTCATGAAGGCGGGCCCATTCATAGCAATGAGTCTTGTAAAAAGTGATAAGGTCATGATTGATGATATAGCAGGATTGAGCAAGAAATCCAGGTGGACCGCTCTATTTTTTGCTATAATGCTCCTTTCACTAGCAGGTGTTCCACTCACAGGAGGATTCATAGCCAAGTATTTTCTCTTCTTTTCCCTGATTATCGGGGATCTATGGTGGCTCGCTGTCATAGCTATTATCAACAGCGCCATTTCCATATTCTATTATTTCAGGATTATCATATATGCTTACAGGAAGGAGGGGAATAATGATTTCAACATGGCGCCTGGAATTAGGTACAGTGTTATCATAATGGGTATAATTACAATTGGCCTGGGAGTGTCGTTCGCACTGTATACTTACCTTGCCGGAATAGCAGTAATATAGGTGGAAAAAATGAATACAGAGGATGTAATAGAAATATTCAAAATGTCCATAATCAACGGCGACGTGAATAACGCATATAAAATTGTGGAGAGAAATATGAAAAGATACGAGAAGAAAGGGAATACTGTAGAGAAAGAATTCATGGAATACCTGATAAGGGGCATGAAAGGTGAAATATCCTATGACGATATTTACAGTGCAGTGGCGGATGATAAATATAATATATTTCCATATATCAAAGACTATAAAGGATATATTTTTGCCCTTATTGATGCCATGAGATATTCAATAAACCGGTACAATATCAAATATCCTGATTTTGATGCCAAGAGGTGTGATGACCTGTGAATTATATTGACTGCTTCAAAAATATTTCGGATGCACAGGAAGCTGCCGAAGCGATACACTGCATCCAGAAGTGTGGAGAAACTGTACTGTATGATAAGGATAAGAAAAGACTGATGCTCTGGAGGGAAATATATGATAAAAGTCCAGAGGAACATATGATAAAGATCAGCCAGCTCCTTGAAATAAATTCACAGGAAAGTTATGAGGCAGCAGATAAACTCTATAATTTGACAATGTATTAACTGAATACCAGTTCAGTTTTATAACCCATATCTTTATATTTTTCGAGAATTTCCTGTATTTCAGAATCATCAACACTCTTTTCGTTGAAATTTAAAGATGCCACCTTCTTATCCTTGTTTATTATAACAAATCCTATTGTCTTGTCTTCCGGCATAATTTCATCGGTTCTGGCATATTCTTCTATGTACTCTTCAAGACTTTCATCCGGTAGAGGCGACGTAAGAACTTCTATAAGATCTTTGAAGGAATCTTTAAATCTTGACGCAAGCACACATATTGTTGAAGGATGTGTTTCACTCATCTTTAAATTGTACATAACGCATGTTACCATTATTATCCATGGTTGATTGCTTTATTTTATATTTGAATTTTGTTTTCCAAATTGGAATATTTTATTGAATTCAGCTATTAACCGGCTTTTCTATTCCATATAAATATCTTCCAGAACCGAATAATACAATACTAGCCTGAATTATAACCTCTGCTTGATATGTTTCCCGAGTTGACACTGAAAAAGATAAATTGTTAATTATATATAAGATATCATATAAATTTTAAAGTTTGCATGTTGAATGGTTTCCGAGAATGGTTGATTTAGAAATATCCACATCCGGTTCAGGGAGAAGTTTGATAATTTCATTGATCACGGGGTTTTTTAAATCTTTAATAGAGTAATAAACCCACTGTGCATCCTTTCTCTCTTTAACAAGGCCTGCAGACCTTAACTTGGCAAGATGCTGTGATACATTTGACTGGGATAGGTGTGATATTGCAGTTATTTCACAAACACAGAGCTCCTGTTTGGTTAGCAAGGAAAAGATATACAGCCTGTTTTCATCGCCGAGCGTCTTCATTATACCTGCGATATATTCTATGCTCTGATTTTCCATTGACTGGGCCATGATGTTATATCACATCCTTGAATATAATATCACTGCGTATACCTTTATTGTTATAAGGTACTTCTCTCCACTCATACTCTATCCGTTTTGCATGGTAATGGTCATCCGGTTCTGTTGTGAGCAATACAGACTGAACCCAGTTATCCTGCATATTTTTTAAAAGAGTTAATTGTTTAGAGAGTTTTATTCCATTCAAAGAAGAAAGTGAGGCCTCCACATCAGCTATTTCTTGAGGGAAAAACTTCTCATCTTCAGATACACTCACTGTTTCTCCGGTAGATATTTTCTGAACTATATACCACACACCTGACCGGTTTCTGATATCCTGGGTTCCAAACCTTACCCTCGCTCCGGTAAGATAGGTAGCCGCATCTCCCAGGCATGGGCTGTTTCTCGACACGACTCTCAGATCGGTTCTATCCACTATGCCATCTGGAAACAGATCATGCAGTGCCACAGTAAGTGCATAACTACCCCTGTATAATCCATCACAGGCATGCCCATGAAATTTTACCAGATCACTGAACCGTATTTCTTTATATTCTTTTGAATACCTTCCATGGCTTGACTCTGTATCAAGCACACGGAATAATATGCTATCTTCCCCTGACAATAAATTCACCATTTATACAGTTATCAGAACGATATGACCGTATACCCCTCCACAGCATATCTCGAAAATGCATCTCTGGCGAATTCAAGGTTTATCCCATTTTTCGTAAAAATAT
>JAKADL010000137.1 GCA_021820565.1 Thermoplasmata archaeon | reverse complement strand
TGCACTTTACAGCAGAAAAAATACGGGAAAGGCACAGTATATTGATTTATCCATGCTGGATTCGAACTTCCTGGTGCTTACACATCAGCTCACCTCCTACCTTTCAACGGGGAAAAATCCGGGAAAACTGGGTTCGGCACATTCAAGCATAGCTCCCTACCAGGCTTTCAAAACAGGTGATGGATACATTGTCATCACAGTAGGCACAGAAAAGCTATGGCAGATTTTTTGCAATGTAATGGATCCTTCTATGCTTGCACGGGATGAATTCCGATCCAATGTTGACAGAGTGAAAAACAGGGAATTACTGGAATCAAAAATAAATAAATTGCTGGAAAATAAAACAACCTCTACCGCATATAAAATGCTATCGGAGGCCGGGATACCATGTGCCCCGGTTAATACAATCAGTGAAGCCACTGAAAATGAGCAGGTCATATTCAGGGAAATGATCCTGAAAATGAAGACAGATTATGGCAACATAACTATACCGGGAACCCCTTTCAAGTTTTCCGGCACACCAGGAACAATAAGGACACCACCGCCATCGCTGGGAAACGGGAATGAAGATATATTGAAAAATGCAGGATATTCAGATGAAGAGATAGAGGAATTTTACAGAGATAATGTTATATTCCGGAAAAAAACTGACATTCAGGAGTAATCTTTCGGCGTATATATAATTATTAATTCCATCAATAAAATTATTCATTTTCATATCTGAATTTTATCAGTTTCAGGTCATGCATGAATTCCCTCATTATATACTTAGGGAGTTCAAGACCCGCATCCTGGGCTTTGCGGCACATATCAACGGTTTCTTCATGTGTCAGGATGGTGGATTTTCCTGTTCTGCTGTAAAGTATCATGTAGCCAAGGTCTTCGCAAATCATGCATGGAAATGCCAGAGTGCAATTATAATGTTTTCATTCAAACTTTATATATGAAATTCATTTATACATATATGGAATATACAAATCTTGGATATACTGATTTGAAAGTATCTAAACTCTGCCTCGGTGGAATGTCTTTTGGAAGTGCTGCATGGATGGCCGACCGGCAAACATCCATTAAAATTATAAAAAAGGCTATAGACTATGGCATAAATTTTATTGACACTGCAAATATATACTCTTCCGGCGAATCAGAAAAAATAGTCGGAGAAGCAGTATCAGGCTACAGAAGTGAACTGGTAATCAGCACCAAGGGTGGTGGAAAGATCAATGACTTTGTACAGGGCTTCAGCAGGACAGTACTGGAAAATGAACTGAGGAATAGCATAAAAAATCTCAGGACCGATTATGTTGATATATATTTCCTTCATACCATATTCGATACTGTTGACTTTTCTGATACAGCAAAGACACTGTCAGAGTTTGTTTCATCCGGAAAGGTTGGATACACGGGGCTCAGCAATTTTGCCGGATATCAGCTTGCAGAATTTTATACCGTTATGGACATGCAGGAGAACATAAGGCCTGTAATAGTTCAGAACCATTACAATGCGGTATACCGTGAGGATGAACGGGATGCCATCAACTTCTGCAATAAACATCGGATTGCATATTCTCCCTTCTCCCCGCTTGCTGCAGGTTTCCTATCAGGGAAATACAGGCGTGGTGAAAACACCGAAACAACAAGAACCAGAACCTATCCGGTAATGAAGTCCAGATATTTCAGCAATGAGGATTATGATGTACTGGAATCCATGGAGGAAGTTGCCAGAAGCAAGGGGATATCTGTATCCCAGCTGGCACTGGCCTATATATTGAATAAGGGTTTCATCCCTGTAATAGGTGCAACAAAGCCTGAATATCTCGATGATGACATTGAAGCACTGAAAATTAAGCTCGGCAAGGATGATATAGCAGCAATTGAGGAAAAATACAAGCCTCACAGAATTATCAAGGGTACGGCGGGTTATTAATTACTGTTTTTTAATTTTGAAACTGCATCATTGAAGAGTTCTATGAGCTGGTTATCAACGATATTTGCATCGAACATTTTTCCTGCTATCTCCCTTCTCAGCATTTTCTCCCTGTAATAATCAGTTTTGTTTCTTTCTTTGATTGCCTTTACCCTTTCTATTTCTTTGAGAAACATTTTAGGATTTCTCGGGACAGCCACACCGAAGATATTGTCCTGCCTGACTATGTAACGGGGTCCCATTGAGGTTGAAGAAACTATAAGGTAGAGTCCGGAAGCAAGTCCCTCAATAGCAGATATGGAAAGAGACTCATTTATTGATGGAACAATCATGACATCGCTGCCCGCCAGAAGCCGTACCTTTTCCTCGTTTGATACGTATCCATGTATAACTGTATTTTCATTTTTCATTTTGATTAATTTATCCAGATAGGGCCCTTTTCCGATGATATGCAGGTTTAAGTCTGATATTTTTTCCAGTGCAAGTAGCATGTCTACACCCTTGCTTTCCATGAGCCGTCCAAGATAAACAACTGAAAATTCATCGTTGTCAAAGCATCCGTAGTTTTTGAACTGTACATTGTTATAGGGTATTTCCCTTATGTAATCTGAACTGCATTTTATTTTCCTGTAATACTGTGACTGGAATTTATTCTGGGTATGGATAAAAAATTTTATGCCCGTTTTAAGAAATTTATTGAAAATGAGCTTGGTAAGTATTCTTGAATAAGCCTTGGAAAGTGCTCCCAGTGTATCGAGAACCTCAAAGAAGGTACCGTGGTTTCCCAGTATAACTGTTTTCCCGTCTTTGATCAATCTATAACCAACGGTTCTGAACATGATGGTCGGTGATATGAAGTAATAAACATCGAATCCTCTTATCTTCTCATATATCTGTTTATATGTGTATATGCCGATGAGGCCCATGGACAGTATGTGTGAAACTTTGAGCACTGTATTGGAAGCCATAACATCAAATGAGAACGCACTGGGAACATAGTTAAAATCGTATTTTTTTATCTTTCCATCATATCCCCTCGGAATTCCGGCCCCGAATAATGTGACTTCGTATCCCTGGTGTGTGAAGAGTTCTGCTATATCCTTTGCATTTTCTTCACCGCCACCTGCGAATTCCAGATTCATTGAACCGATAATTGCCAGTTTCAATTGTCCACGGGGCATAATTAAGGAATTATATTTTAAATGTTCGATTTATTTTTCCAGTTTTTCAGGGAAAATTGGGAAAACCGCTTTATTAATATAAAAATCTACGATAAAAATAATCATCTTGAATCTAATACGAGAAAAGTCAGTAAAAAAGATTAAATATGAGTATTACTATAATCATACTGTGAAAGAAATGAACGACAGAATAACAATATCTATAACTCCAGAACTCCATAATGCAATAATGATAGCTTCAGAAGAGAAAGACATAAGTATATCACGGACTATAGAAAATGCTTTGAGAGATTCTTCCGATTTTCGCAAATTTGTTGAAAAGGCAAAAAAATACTCAGAGCTTGAGCAAAATATATATCCAAATGCAGTTAGCCCTGCCCTCCATCATATCCTTTCTAAGACAGAAACTAATCCGATTCAA
>JAKADL010000136.1 GCA_021820565.1 Thermoplasmata archaeon | reverse complement strand
GCGAATGTTAGCCTTATAGTGCCTACTGGACACATAGATATGAAAATTGGTACAGGGTTGCCCGGGCATTCTGACCAGTTCCGTGATGCAGCTGATCCCAGGAAGGCCAGGGAAAGCCTTTTAATCGCAATCAGCGTGGCATCAACAGCAATTATAAAAATAATGGAAAATAAGCATATTCTTAATTCCATAAAAGAGGAGTTTGATAAACATGGAAGGTAGGATAAAACCACCGGCATTGAGGCCGGGAGATGAAATAAGGGTGATAGCACCGGCAAGCGCGCCGGACATGATAAAGCTTTCAAGGGGTATTTCCAAGCTAAAAAAACTGGGATACCGTGTTACAGTAGGGAAAAATATAAAAAAACTTAACCAGAGGAATGATCTGGCAGCACCGGCAAAGGACAGGGCAGAGGAACTCATGTCTGCATTCCGTGATGATAATGTCAAGGCAATATTCTGTGCAAGAGGAGGATATGGAAGCATACACATACTGTCCCTGCTGGATTATGAAGCCATAGCGGAAAATCCTAAAATCTTCATGGGATACAGCGATATTACAGCACTGCACCTTGCAATTAACAGGAATTCAAATATGGTAACATTTCATGGCCCCATGGTAGCATCCGATGTGGAGGATCTATCCAAACCTTCATTCAAGGAATTTCTACAGTTCCTTTCGGGAAAATCCAATGAAATCAATATATACAGGGATCGCTTGATAAAATATATCATACCGGGAAAAACGGAAGGGTATTCCATGGGTACAAATATATCGCTGGTTGCATCCCTGCTGGGCACCAACTATATACCGGAAACAACGGGCAGGATATTCTTCATAGAGGATACGGATGTAACTTCCGGTGATATTGACCGTTACTTCTTCAGCATGAAACTTGCTAATATAATAGAGCAATTCAATGGATTTGTATTCGGTGATTTTAAAGCCATATTTGATAAGGAGGAGCCCATGCCATCCATAGAGGATGTTATACAGAAATTCATGAATGAAATCAACAAACCGTCACTTTACGGTGCGCCTTTCGGTCATGGTGAGGAGCAAATGGTTCTGCCGCTGAATGCAAAAATACGGATAAGTGATGAGGAGCCGTATATGGAACTGGTGGAAAATGTGGTGGAATGATTATTACTGAAAATAATATATTAAGCAAAAATGTTTTATTAATATCCTGACATAAACCAGCATGGAAGTAGAGAAATTAGTTTATGGCATTTACCCAAAGACCAATGAATTAAGGCTCCATATTGGCAGATGGGAAAAGGAGAAACTCCCCGATGCTGCACTGAATGGTGAAATCGAGTCAGAAAAAAGGTCATTTTACCGGTCACTGGACGGGAATGGAATTGAACATACCGATCCACTTTTCAACTGGTATGACATATTGAGACCACTGTGCCTTATTACAGACGGCATTGACCTCGGGCCTCTTTCAAGATTTAAGGAAACCAATAGTTTTTACAGAATGCCTATAATAAATTCAATAAATGGTATGGCTATTGATCCAGTTGATTTTTCCCCTCTGAATGAGAACCCACCGCTCCCCCTGTATCTTCCTGATAGGGAACATTTCAATGCTTTCTTTCCATCTCCCCTATCATTCTATAAAATGTCCAGAAGTGCATTGAATTATGATAAATTCCAGGCAGGCATTGAAAAGCTGTATTCAGATATTCTGAAACAGTACGGAATAAAGAAGGCGGTGCTTTACGATCCTATTCCCTATGAAGAAGATGATGTTCTGGACCTGGACAAACTTTCAGAATTCCAGATCAGGCTTGTCACAACCGGCCGGCTATATACAGGCAATATAAAAGGAAAGATACATTCGGTGATTGCTGATTATACCCCGGAGAATTTCAGGATTTCTAGGGAGAAATCCACTGTTCCGGGATTAAAATTAATAGATGGATACAGCACAAAAATGGAAAACGTGGGGGATATAGATAAAACTATAGAAACCTTGGATACTGATAGGGTTATAATCAGTCACAGGGAATACTTTGATTTTCTCCCCCGAATAATTGCGGATAGAAAGATTGAACTAATATCCAGGATAGGTGAATAAGATGGGAAAATATTTGATATCACAGGAAATAGGAAGTTTCAGAAAGCCAAAATACCTGAGTACGGTATTTCACAAAATATACGGAACCGATGAATATTATAAGCTGTCGGAAAAAGCAACTGAAGAAACAATCGACCTTTTCAGACATGCCGGGCTTGATAATATCGGTGTCGGTGGAGAGATGTTCAGATGGGAAATGTATGAGCACCAGGCAAATCGTATCAATGGAATTGAGTTCTATGGACCTGTAAGATCTTTTGATAATAGATACTATAAGAAGGGAAGCATAATAGAGGACATTTCAATAAAGGAATCGTTCCATTCTGACGAACTGGAATACCTTCTATCAAAGGATTATTCCAATATAAAGATCCCGGTTACAGGACCGTACACCATGATGGACTGGTCATTCAACGAACATTATAAGGATAGATATGAAACGGCAATGGCATTTGCGGATCTTCTCAATGAGGAGATGAAATCCCTGAAAAGGCTATGGGATTCAAAATACCCAGGCCAGAAACTTGAAATTCAGCTGGATGAGCCGGCCACAACCACACATCCGGATGAGATGCAGATAGTTGTGGATTCACTTAACAGGTCAGTTGAGGGCATTGAAGGCTGCGAATTTACCATACATGTCTGCTATAGCACGGATTACCGCCTTCTTTACGACGTCATGAATGACATAAAAATAGACGGCCTGAATCTTGAATTTGCTAACAGAGATAGCCTGGAGGCAGGTACATCTGATTCGTCACGCCCGGGTTATGAGGAATTAAAGTACTTCCAGCAGCTCAATACCCGTAAAAAATTCATAGGACTAGGGGTAACCGATGTGCATATAGATTATGTGGAGCCGGTGAAACTCATAAAGGACAGGATAAATTATACGCTGAATATTATGCCACCTGAACTGGTAAGGGTAAATCCTGACTGTGGACTGAGAACGAGATCTATAGAAATCGGTTATGAAAAATTGAAAAATATGGATACTGCCAGGAATGAGATACTCGAAGAGCTAGAATAAAAATTTTTAATTTTCATTATATCTATCCTGTTCATATTCATCGTATTCCATCTCCTTTTTCCTTTTTCTCCTGTATAGTAAAAACAGTATTATGAAGACTATATATCCGACTATCCCGAAATATATAAGAATGCTTACCAGATAGGAAATGAGGGTATAATGGACCGCAACTTCATTTGAGGATATGAATGATCCATTTGATGAATAGGCGTCAACCATTACATAGTATGTTTTTCCCGGTGCGATTCCGGGTATGAACGCAAAGGTGGTGCCGCTGGAAGTAATAACGTCTGTATGTGAGTTTAACATCAGTGAGTTATTCGAATATGAAAGGACATATTCTCCAAAGTTGCTCAATGGATATTTATCCCAGGATACAAATGCGTAATAGAATCCCAGCGGAAATGTATATGTTATTTTGAAGGTCACAATATTAACTGTTACATTTTCC
>JAKADL010000135.1 GCA_021820565.1 Thermoplasmata archaeon | reverse complement strand
ATATGTAAAACGCTATGGCGGAAAACTTATACTGAGAATTGAGGATACAAATCCGGCAAATATAGACCTAGATGCATATAAGCTTATACCGGAAGATCTGAAATGGCTCGGTGTAAGTGTTGGAGAGACCGTTATACAGTCTTCCAGAATGGAATTTTATTATTCAGAAGCTAGAAGGATGATTTCAGAAGGATATATGTATGCAATCGAGGAGAATCAGCAGGAATTCCATGATCTTAAACTCAATAAAGTTCCTGTTAAGGAAAGGGATGCAGATCCATCTTACAGTCTTGAAAAATTTGACAGGATGATTTCTGGACATTATTCAGATGGACAGGCTGCACTTGTAATGAAAACTGAAATAGATCACCCGAACCCCTCTGTAAGGGACTGGATAGCCTTCAGGATAAATACACACGAACATCCCCGCACAGGTACAAGATACGTTGCATATCCGACAATGAATTTCTCCGTTGCTGTTGATGATCACTACCTGGGACTCACGCACGTTATAAGAGGCATAGACCATCTTGTAAACACTGAAAAGCAGAAATATGTATTTAAATACAATAATTGGGATATTCCTGAATACTTCCATTACGGGTTTATAACAATTCCGGATACTATACTCAAAACAACAATAATAAAAGAGGGTATAAGGTCGGGGAAATATTCTGGATGGGATGATATACGCCTGGGCACACTGATAGCATTGAAAAAGAGGGGATACAATCCCGAGACCTTCCGTAATTACTGGATAAGCTCAGGAATGAATAAAAACAACGCTACATTTTCATGGGAGATTTTCAATTCAATGGATCGTGAGATAATAGATAACGATACAGAAAGATATTCCTTTGTCCCGGAACCGGTGGTACAGCATATAAAAAATCCGGTGGAATTAAAAAGCCATTCCATGCTGCACCCACAGAATCCTGAAAGAGGATTCAGGGAATATACACTGGAGCCTGATGCAAGTATATACTTCCCTGCCATGGATATGATGGAAATCGCAGAGGGAGAAACAATAAGATTGAAGGATTTATGCGTTGCCAGAAAGGAGAACGGTAGAATAGTCTATTCAGATATTGAACCAAAAGAGAGGATTAAAATTATCCAGTGGGCGCCTGAAAATTCCACAGCAATTTCTGTATTCCATCCTGATGGCAGTGTTGATAGTGGCATGCTGGAACCGCTTGCAGCAGGAAAAAATAAGGTGATGCAGTTTGAGCGCTATGGATACGTTAATTTAGAGGGAAACAAAGGTTATTTTCTCCATAAATAAATTTAAAATTCATAGTGAAATTATATACAACATTCTAGATATATAGTATGGTAGAATATATAAAAAAGAAAATTTAAAATTATTATTTTTCTGTCTCGTTCATCATTCTTTCTATCATGCTGCTTCCCAAACTGTTCCTGTAACCTTTGTATATAACGTATCCCGCAGAAAATACTACTATGATAACAGCAATCAAAACAAATGCGAAATATGGCTCGACAAAGTTGCTGATCACACCATCATAAAATGCATAGGCAAATATTCCCAGCCCGAATGCCGGTGCGAGTATACTTGCAAACAGTTTTCTCATAAATGATACCTTGATTCCGGATCTCCTGTAATAGAAATACAGGGAAACATCGGGAATTCCATGGTGGAAATACCATAATATTGTGGCAGCAGTGTAGGGTGCAAAGGCTACATAAAATAGCGAGGTCTCATTATATCCATAAACAGGTATCATTACAGCCAGAACTATTACCGTCATTGCGGCAGCTATTATAAAATTGACCAGGGCCGCATTGGCCGGTGTCTTGGTCGGGGATAATTTAGCAAGCCATTTACTTTTTATGAAGTTGTCCCTTGATAATGAATAAAGGAGCCTTGCCTGAGCCCCTGAAGCACCTATTATATTACTACTGAAATAAAATGGTACATATATAAAGGCCAGGAATAGAACTCCTATTTTTCCAATGAATGAGATATACGAAGTAATTAAGGGTAGTGGTGATCCCGATAACGCTGTAATATTAGGATAAGCTGCAAGTTCTGAATATATACTCACGGAACCAATAACTGTAGCCAGTAATACTCCGATGATGATTGAACGCCAGAGTACTTTTTTGGGTTTAATTCCCTCCTCAGAAAAGAATAAACCATTGCCATATGCCTCAAACGTTAGGAATCCAGATACCGCAGCACCCAGTCCAATGCCGGCAAATCCAGTGGGAGAAGATGATGGATTTAAATAAGCTATAGAATTGTTATGGGTTGTTAGTATAACATAAACAGCTGCCGCAAGCATAACAGCTACCTGTGCCCATACACTTATTTCAATAATCTTTGCCAGATTTCTGACCTGATATTTTGCACCCACATACATAACGAAAACCGTGATCAGTGCTATTATAGGTACAAGCACAAATGGTAACAATATACCGTATACAATGTATATAGCCACAAGCATTATCTCTGCGGTTATCAATCCATTACCCACCTGTAAAAATGAATAATATGCATAATTGAGCACCGCGGTAAATTTTCCCACTGCCTTGCCGAATCCCATCTCTGCAAGTCCGTAGTATCCACCTGCGAACGGGGCCAATCTTGTATATTCCATAATAGGAATAGACATAAGAAGAACCACTACCAGGCCGAGAAGGCCGACGTAAATTGCAGCGCCTCCTGCATAATCTATATAGCCACCGGCTACGGAAATTGCAAATCCATAAACAAATACACCGGACATTGTCAGCGTTATAAAACGCCTTAAGGGTATGGAATTTGTGTTAAGAGTTTCTGACTCCATAAAAGTTGTAATAATATATAATATATAAATATATGTATAAATATATAGTTATAAATATTAAATTAATAAAGTATGTATTATATTTGTCATATTTAATTTTGTGCATTGACAAAGACAAGAGATGGGCATACTAAAATAATTTGAATTATCCATAATTATTAATTTTTCTCCTTTATACGTGTATAAATACATATTATAAAACGAAAAATCATAAGTTCTAAGTTGAACTATAGATATTATGAAAACTGACGATCAGAGAAATGTTATATGCGGTGGTGACCCGGAAAACTATCTCAAAGCTTATCTAAAGGGTCTTTATTTTGATCTGGATGATGGAGAGGAAATTAGGATAATATTCCTTTCTGAAAAATTCCCGTTTAATGATGAAAAGTTCGGGCAGATGGTCAATGCTGCGAAATTAAAACTTTCTGATTATAAAGACAGTGGAAAGGAAAAAGAATTAATTGTTAAAAAATAATTCAAACTTTGCCCGAATCGGTTCCCAGTTCAGTTGCGATCCTGTAAAGAAATAAATGGTCATTACCACCCTGGGTAATGCCGCAACAGTGTTTTTTATTAAAACTTAATCTGAAAATTTTCAATCTATTATAAACCATGACTCTATTAATAACTTCTTTTCCGAATGAAATAGTTTCAAGGAATGATTCTGTTTCCCTTGATATTTCAGCATCTATGATAAAATAAGAATTCACCGGTATAATATCGTCGTAATAGCTATTGTCATCATTATAATTTCTGATAAACTTGAATTTATCC
>JAKADL010000134.1 GCA_021820565.1 Thermoplasmata archaeon | reverse complement strand
GGACCTTATGGTTTCCCTGATTTCCCAGGAACAACCATTTGAGGTTATTGTAGTTGACTCCATGAGCACGGATAAAACCCCGAAAATACTGAAAGAGTACGCTGAAAAATATGATTTCGTGAAATATTATAGAAAAAAAACAACCAGAGGCGGCGGCAGGAATTATGGAGTATCGAAATCAAATTATGATTATCTAGCATTCATCGATGGCGATGCAATAGCTGGCGAGTCATGGATTAAAAATTTAAGGATTTTAACACAAAATTATAACCTTGTTGCCGGTAAAAGCATCAATACAGGCAATATGAGATATTCTATGGAGAGGTTCAAGCTTTATTATGGGGGATTTGAGGTTACACGCCCTTCCTCTAATTTAATGTATTCAAAATCGCTTTTTCAAAGCATAGGTGGCTTCGATGAAGATTTTGTAACTGCCGAGGATATTGATATGAATGTGCGGGCAGTAAAATCCGGTGCGAAATATGCAGTATGTGATACCTGCATTGTATATACAAAAACAAGGGAAACTTTCAGGGATTTTAAAAAACAGGCGTATTGGAATGGATACGGAAGGCGCCAGCTAAAGGAAAAGTATGGCAGAACACTGGAATTGTCCCACAGGCTGGTTATGAAAGACATATTCTCGCCCACATATGTTATCAGGAATTTTTATGGTTTAAGAGGTTACATGCACTGCATGCTGAAAAGCAAAAAATAAACTTTGTTTTATCCGGATTCTATCATCAATGCCTGGCGATAAAACACGACAGGATCTTTTTTTCTGCATTTCTTATGTGCAATAAAGCAGTGGGTTTAGATATAGAAAACCTGCGTGCGATATCATCAAGGCTTGTGGTCCTTGGCCAATCCAGGTATCCACTATTGTATGCTTCCTGAATTATCTTTTTCTCTGTCGGGGTAAGGCGCATAATATTCATTTCCTGGTTTAGATTCCTCGATATATCCATTATGCTATCTCCAGAACTCACAGATGTATAATCAAAATACTTTATTTTATTATTCTTTTCTATAAGTTCTAAATCATGCATCATAGAAGATTTATCAAAGTGCATAATAAAATAACTCTCTCCACCATTAAACGCAATGAAAGGGTACATTGGAATTCCACCACTTTCGTTTATCGCTTGCATTATATTATGCCCCTTTTTTGTGCCTATGAACATGTTTGCATATTTCCCCTTGATGAACCTGATGGTACTGAAATCACGCCGGTATATATTATTGATATCACTTCCTATGGAATATGCTATCAGGGAATTTGCACTATCCCTCATATTATAAATATTCGATATTATAATCTTTGATTCGTTATTTTCGGTTGATTTTGATAGGCTACAGTCTCCCGCTACATGGACACTCAGGAAATACATAGCAAAATAGCCCAATCGAGTATATAACTTTAATTAACACGCAATATTGCAAATGACGGTTTAAACAGCATAGTACTTATTCCATTGAATTTTCTGGAGTGCAGCGGTCATTAAAATTTTTCTATACCTACTCTATTATTGATCATGCAAAATCATTATTGTGCATTTAATTTAAAATTCTTTTTTATTGGCAATCATACCACGGGGCTATTATCCTGCTATAATATGTTATATTAACAGATTATATAGTGGCATACAATAATACATAATGCTAACTGATGATACTTTGCGGGAGGGAATGCAAACTCCCGGATTTGCCATGTCTTATGATGAAAAGATAGAACTTGCAAAACTTATTTCTTCTGCCGGAATTAAGCGGGCACTTGTTGCCTACCCACCGGCACATAAATCTGAATTTGAGGTTACAGCTGCTATTGTGGATGGCAAATATTTTCAGCAGGTATTTGGGCTTGGGCGCACAGTAAAGGAAGATATTGATATGATTAATGAAACTGGAGCGAATATTTCACTTCATCTGCCATTTAAACTTGACAATATGGGCCAGGTGTATGAGAATATCAAATATGCGTGTACACTTGGAAAAATTGTTGAAATTGGCTTTGTGGATATAGATATGTTCAGCGTTGAACAGATAACAAAGTTTTGCCATAAAATGGAAGAGCTAAATGTTGATGTGGTCCAGCTGCCAGATACACGTGGTAAAATGAATCCTGCAGCAATAAAAAATGTCTTTGAAGCTGCAAAAAAAGCCACAAATATAAAAATAGAAGCCCATTGCCATAATGACTACGGAATGGCAGTAGCCAATACAATATCAGCAATATCGGCAGGTGTCGATTATATAGATACAACAATATTTGGCACAGGAGAAAGGAATGGCATTGCTGATTCTATAACACTGGCAGATTATCTAATGAAAAATAATCTGGAAAAGTCACTGGATATAAAGGGCATTATAAAAGCATACAATTATGTGTATGGCCTTATTCTAAAGAAAATTGGCATGAATTTCTTTACAGATAATTTGCCAGTGTATGGAAACAATTCTGGGATACAGACAGCTGGAACCCATGTAGCCTATGGAAATGCATTTACCGAAAAGAATTATTCTGTGAACGTTTATACCGGGAAGAAAATGATTATGGAGATACTGGATAACAATAATGTAACATATGATAGAGAAAAAATAGGGAAAATAGTGTCCATGATTAAGGATGAATCTGCTATCCGTGGTGAGGCTTTGCCCGTTAAGGATATTATAAAAATCGCAGATGGTGCCATATGAAGAGGGTTATAGAATTAGGGCAGATAGTAGCTGGGCCCACTGCAGGATTAATTTTTGCCGATATGGGATTCGAGGTTATAAAAGTTGAAAAACCGGGCAGTGGAGATGTATCAAGGGAATTAACCGGAACCAGTGCTGGAACATTTATGTATTATAACAGGGGCAAAAAGAGCCTTGAACTGGATATCAAAACAGATTTTGGAAAAGAAGTATTGACTAAACTTTTGAGTACTGCAGATATTATTGTAGAAAATATGGCACCGGGCACTATGGAAAAACTTGGCTTCTCCTATGAGGATGTTAAAAAAATCAATAGCAAAATCATATATGTATCCATAAAGGGATATATGAAAGGCCCTTACGAAAATAGAAAATCCCTTGATTATCCAGTAGAAATAGAATCTGGACTTGCTTATATGACCGGGACAAAAGACCGGCCGATGAGAATGGGTGCATCGATAGTAGACATGGTAGCTGCTATACTTGGTGTTACAAAGTCTTTCCAGTTAATTTCAGAAAATAAGGGCGGGCTGGTAGAAATAGGCCTTTTTGAAACTGCAATGTTTCTGGCGGGGCAGCATATAGCAACATACCAGATAGAAAAAAAGGGTCTGGAGCCAATAAATGAAATGAATTTTGCCTGGGGCATATATGACTATTTTATGTCATCTGATAATAAGAAACTTTTCATAGCTGTAGCCACGGATTACCAGTGGAAAAAGTTCTGTGAAGGATTCGGGCTGGAAAGCCTGATCACAGATGAAAAATTTTCCAGCAACAATGCAAGATATATGCACAGAGATTTTCTTATACCATTAATTCAGAAGAAGTTATTATATATGAATTATGAAGAGATAAAAAATATACTGGATTTATATAATATAAGCTACGGAACACTTAATAAGCCCTGGGATCTTTTGCATGACCCGCAGGCTCTGAGATAT
>JAKADL010000017.1 GCA_021820565.1 Thermoplasmata archaeon | reverse complement strand
TATGGCGATACAGTCTTCTCAAAAAATAGGCCCATTTTATCGTGGTCCACTGTGTTGTCCTTGCTTCTGATATAATCCCATATCTCTTTGTAGCAGGCCTGCATGTAATCTAAATATTCCTTCTCGATCATTTGAACACCCTCCATACTTCATCCCTCGGAAGCACTGACCTTAAATGCTTCACAAATGGATCTTCCCTTTCCTCACTTCTTCTTAACTTCTCTTCATATCGAATAGAACTCTCTATACTTCGTAATTGACCCATTCTATATCACCTCTAAATAATCAACGAATTCATCAGGGGTAAACCAATCAACCAGTGGCTTTGGCCTTGGAAGGTCCCACTGGATGGCATACTCTTTTATGTTTCCCATATCGTCTCTTGCTACATCTATAACAGTTCCAGTGGTTCCCTTAGGAACACCGGAAAATTCATAATCAGTCCTTATTTTGGTCATGGCTCCACCTCAACATTTTTATGTTTCTTTTCAAGTGAGGCGAATTTCATTGTCCTTATTTTCTGCGGTGTTCTCTGCTTTACCTCTCTTGATACGTAGTCCTGGAGATGCTGCCATCCCCAGTATGAGTCCTCGAACTCCATCTTCCTTCCATCCATTCTCAAAACAATTATTTTTTTAGACATTTTATAACACCCCTATTTCCTTTTTCCTTTCCTCGAAGCATAGAGTAAGCTCTATTGCCCTCCTCCACAGGAAAGATTTATAGCTTCCGGCTAATACCTTTATAAGGTGAAGTAAAATGGCAAATTCTGGTTTGGCAGTACTTTTTGTTCTACTGATAGGACTGTTTTTATATATTTCAATTGGGGGAAAACTCCCATATCCAAGGTTAGTCATATCATATTTAGCTGTACCGTTTATCTTTCGTGTGCTGTTCTTTTTGGTGGTAATACTGATGGTATTATTCCTCATGTACGCTGCCTCCCATTCCGATTCTTAAGATATAAGATACAAAGATGCCTAGGAAAACACCCGCTAGAAATCCAGCCCCAGGAGTGCCAAATAAGGCGGCTAAAACAGTTATGGCAAGAAGTCCTATAGTCAGGTAAACAAATTTAGGACTATCAATACCACTAAATTGTTTAATTCCGGGATTGTTCATTTATAGAACCTCCTAACTCTCTTAACTTGCTTATAAGAAAATACTTCTGTAGGGGTTGATATGCCATACATTCCATCTCCTAAAATGCATACCTCTCCTGTTAGCTGAAAATTCCAGGAAGTCCTGAAATGCACCTTACGATTCATTAAATGGCGTAGCATGAATTGTGCTGTCATTCATACCACCTCGATTTTTCCGATTCCATGTATCCTCGTGACTTTTTCTGTGTTGTTTACCAGGAACTTAAGTTTGCTTTTCCTGTATTGCCTATCCTGCTTTTCTTCCGGGAGAATCAGCACGGGGTCGTCGTATATCGGGACGCCAATGGACATCCATATCACGGCCTTTTTCCCGTAATACTTAGGCACTTCCTCCGGATGTATCCTTCCAGTCCTGGCCCAGAGTTCCTCTTTTATTTCCCTTCCAAGCTTGCAGTCGTAGTCCATTGTGCTTCCCCTGGTTTCATTCTCAAACTCTGTGAAGTCAGAGAAATAACCGGGATGCGGTACTTTTATAAAATAATAGTAGACATCGTCCTTCAATGACTGGGCTGAAGCCTTCATGCCGGCACCACCAATTTAACATCATCAAAATTAAGAAAAGCCTGGTGACATTCCTCAGAACAAAAATGGAAATGAAGCATGTCATGGGTTATGTGCAGTATCTGTTCATTATTTACAAATTCACGCCCGCATGAGTCACAGGACTTTATGCGTGATTCGCACAGGCTGCACTCCATCACGCTTTCAGCCTTTGCAGGCACTTTTGACATTTCTATCATGCGTTTGCACACTCCTTAAAAAAATGCTTTTCTCTATATTCCTTTATGGCCGCTCTAAATAATTCAGATTTATTTAACTCAGGGTGATTCTTTAAAAACTCGAAATCTTCTGAGTCTACACTTATCATTACTTTATTTGCTGTCATATTATCGATTATATAATACGAAATGTTATATAAACATTACTGATTATATAATTGTTAATCGCACAAATACTTAATATTTTTAAACGGATTTTGGTTTATATAATGGATATTTCAAAATATGGAAAACACGGATCTTCGATTTTAATTTATTTATTGAAAAATGGTGAGGTTCCAATTACTGATTTTTCTAAAATTAATATAGGTCCCACATCGTATTACAGATCTCTTTCTAATTTAGAAGTAGACGGTCTTGTTAAGCGAAGGGAAACAATAAACCGGAGAAAAATAGTTTTAGTATCACTCACTGAAAAAGGTAAGGAATTTGCCGAAAAGTTGGTCGAGCTTGAGGAAGTCGCAGAATCCCCGGGAGACAAGGAAGCCGAGGGCGTTATCCACATTGATGGGGAAGAAATCAATGTAGCATTAACTCCAGAAGAGCGGGAGAATTCGAAATACCTCAAATTTTTATTTCATTTCAATGTGCTCGACAACCATATCACAGTTGAGGAAGCGGTGCCTGGCAAACGGTCAAGGATTTTCAATATATACGTGAAGCAAAACGGCAACGGGATTTTCCGGCTCTGGTGCGAGCAGGATGATTCCTATGAATGCTGGCATGTCCGGGAAGCATGGGGCTATCCCCAGGTCCAGAAGATGATGACACAGTACAAGGGACGAGTAAAAATATGCTCCGTCTGCGGCTATGAGAATCCAGAGAATGCTAAGTATTGCATGGAATGCGGGGCGAAGCTGGAATGAAGGTGATGTAATGAATGATGGAATAATAATAAAAAACCTCAAGGAAAGCTTGATAAACAGCGGCGTTCCAGACGATGGAATTGAAAAAATGGAGGAAACAGGAAGGGCGCTTCTGAAAGAGCTGGAAAAGCCCTGCAATACATCCGGGCTTTTATATGGACGTGTTCAGAGTGGTAAAACCAACAATATGATCATGTCCATAGCAGTCCTTATAGAAAGCAGGGCTTTCAAATTCTTTATAGTGCTGACATCGGATAATGTATCATTGTTCGAGCAGACCCTGACTAGAATAAGATTAAGCCTTAGAAATGTGAATGTTATAGGCTATAGAGATATAATCAACGGAAATGTATCTACGGATACTGTTAAATCTAGGATTGAACACAACGGCACCGTTATAGTGTGCACCAAGAACTCCAGCAATCTTCGCAAGCTCAACGCCTTTCTCAATGGCATTTCGGAAGAAGCGGGTACTGCTGTTATATTTGACGATGAGGCTGATTTCGGGAGCCTCAACTCAAAGCAGAACCAAGACGAGGAGAGCGCTGTATACTCCCTCATAGAGCAGCTCCAATCCTCATTTTCCGCTACAAAATTCGTCGAGGTAACGGCCACGCCCCAGGCCAACCTTCTTCAAGAGCCCAACGACCCCCGCCACCCTCAGTTCATAATTCAGATAGAACCTGGGGATGGATACGTAGGCGGGTCCATGCTGTATAATTTGGCGGATCAGAAGATTGTGGGTCTGCATCAGCGGTACATACCTGATGAAGAGGTGGATGCCATGCTCGACGATGACTCCACAGATCCAAAACCCCCTGAAAGCATATACAAGGCCCTCTGCACATTCTTCATCGGCGGCGCCCTGAAGAGTCTGAGCTCTTCTCTCATGAATACCTTCTCCATGCTGGTTCATATAAGCGCAAAAAAATCCGTAAACAGCAGGCTTTACAAGCTTGTCGATTCCGCCAGGGAGGAGATATCTAAATTTATATTTGACGGCCTTCAGGATGAAAGAATAAACAGCATGCTGCATGATGCATACAATGATATATCAAAAACACTGGATGGAATTCCCGCATCTTTCGAAGAGGCCCTGAACGTGGTTAAGATGAATATAGACCAGGCGGCCATTGAGAAGATTATATCAGGCCGCGGGAGCCACGATCCCAACTACGATTCCTTCTATAATATACTTATAGGCGGAAACAGGCTGAGCAGGGGGCTTACAGTAAAAAACCTAACAGTGTTTTACTATGCAAGGCAGAGCGGGGCGCCGAAGGTGGATACAATACTACAGCATTCAAGAGTATATGGGTACAGAAAGAACCTCCTTGATATAATCAGGATATTCTCAACTGAGGATATATTCGATGTACTATTCGGGGTCTATGAATCTGATGAGGAGGAATGGGATTATATAAAAAACGGGAGGTATATAAAAACACCTCCGGTGCTCCTTTCATTAAACGGCAACTACACTATAAGACCGACAAGGAGTGACGTAGTGCCGAAAAACAGCACTGTAAAATACTTTCCGGGGGAAACCTATTTTATGTACGACGCTAAAAGCAGCAATCTTGAGAAAATAGACGCTCTTCTCTCTGGAATTTCTGAATCAATTCGAGACCCTGTTGTGGTGGATAGGAACATAGCTCTAAGGGCTGTTGAGCTTGTTGATACGTCTAGGCCCAATCAAAGATGGAGCAGGGATGCTGTTAAGAACGCCCTTATAAACATGTATGAAAAGGGTATGAAGATGTACATGGTCGCGAGGCGCGACAGCGATCTAATGAAGAACTATAGAGTGGTTCTATCCGGGTCTGACAATGAAATCAAGCTCCCCGACGGCCCGATTCTGTTCATGTACAGAACCTCCGGTAGAGGGGATGGATGGAACGGAGAGCAGGCATGGATACCTGTGCTCAGGATGCCTGAAGACGCCAGCGCATATTATTTTGCGGAGCATGCCGGCTCTGGAGGCGGTGTAGACGATTATTGAGCAAGGATCCAGCATGTCCAGGCAGTATTCGGAGGCATCCTATGAGGCGTGAAAGAATGAAGGCATACGTCAACGGCTCACCGGCAGAGCTTGAGCTCCAGTTCTGGGATGAATCCGACAGGGGCAGGCTCAGAGGGCTCTTCAAACTGTGGAGCGCGCTCAACACCGGAATGAAGGCCATAGCATCCAGGGGCATAAACCTGCCGGAGGGCATATCGGAATCGGCATTCTGCCTTGACTTCGATAACAACGCCGGCAGGGCCCTCAAGGGCGGGTCCTTTGACGCCTACGACGCATCAGCCGGGAGGGCCATACAGATAAAGGCTTCGAGCGTTGAATACGATCTCACAAGCTTCGGCCCAAAATCATACTGGGACGATCTGTACTTCCTGGACTTCTACAACGGTGGTTCCATCGACGGATCATTCGATGTGTACCTGATTCCGAATGAATACATATACGGCATGAGGCTGAACTCAGGGCAGGGCTTCAGGGACCAGCAGGCCCAGGGCAGGAGGCCCAGGTTCAGCATCAAGAGGGAGGTAGTAGAGGCCGGGGGCATGAAGCCGCTTAAAAAGTGCAGGATATGATTTACATGGACGATCTAAACAAGGAGCAGAGAAGGAGGTGCATGCAGGCCAATAAAAGATCAGGCACCAAGCCGGAGGCCGTCCTGCTGCCTCTGATGCATGGATTCGAGTACCAGCCAAAGGGCCTTCCAGGGCATCCTGATTTTGCTGATAGTGGAAGAAGGATAGTGGTTTTCATAGATGGGTGCTTCTGGCATGGATGCCCAGTGCACTTCAAGGCCCCAAAGACCAACGCAGATTACTGGACGAGCAAGATACGCAGGAATGTGGAAAGGGATGCAGAGATAGACGGCGAGTACGCATCCATGGGATGGAGGGTCGTCAGGATATTCGAGCACGACGTGAGGCGTAGGAAGCCGGATGAACTCATGGTCATCCTGGAAGATAGGATGGGGCGGTGCTGATGGAGTATGAACTGGACTGCGGGGATGTAGACAAATGCGTTGAATTTGCAGTCGGAATATATAAATCAGGAGCACAAACGAATAGGACCACTGGCGAGTCAAGGGGGCTTGGGAAGTCCATAGACGACTGGGCCGCCGGGAAGGCATCCGAGATCGGAGTGCGGAGTATGCTGGAGCAGAATGGAGCAAAGAAGCTGGAACTAGACTTCGCAATATACGCTCCAGGTCAGCACGCCGACAAACCGGACATCATAGAGGTTATAGACGGTTCCGGGAGCCCTAGAAGGCCAAATGTATGGGTCGAGGTTAAAAGCATCAAATACAGCAACCGATGGATCGGCCTCAGCATGGAGCAGATGAAGACCATCAAGGACGGCGGAATGAATGATTCTGATGTATTCCTGGTGTATACAACCTCCGAGAGCCACCCCACTAGCGGGCGCCCTGACATTCTGGAGGCATTCCTCAGCCGGGCGCTTATGCCGGAGTATAACGGGATGGCGGCAGGGTTTAACAAGGGCTTTTCTATAAAAATACTTGCAGTGCTGACGCTGGATGATCTTAAAAAAGCAGGGGCGGAGTTCAAGCCAGGGGAGGATTATGTGGTCGAGGCCGATATATTTAAAGAAGTGAAGCGTCAGCCGAAAAACGTGGTTGCAGAGGCGTTCAGCGGGGGACCCCTTTTAGGGGCCCTTCAAGGCGGATCCGATTATCATGGGCGCACAGGCGAGCTGAACGTCCCTCCAGGGTCTTTGAAGATCTACAGCAGGCCCAATAAAAAAAGCACATCGTATTTCGCACTTGCACTGCAGGATGTTGATTTGAGCGGGCCTGTTCTCGGGTGGTACACATTGAAAAAGGATAAATGGTACAAACTGCAAATTGGTAGAGCAGGGCGTAATCCATCAGTGTACAACGAAGTTCTCTGGGCTGCCTTTAGGAATGTCCAGCAGATATTCGGATCCGAGGATCATATAAAGGCGTTGCTGGAGGATATAATGAAAAGAATATGAGCACATGGTCAGTACTGGTATGCGTCCAGTGCGTGCACTGACTCGAAGAGCGAGCCGTCTGCATGCTCAACAGCGATTTTCAGCCTCCGCCCTACAGCCTCCACGACTGGAACCGGAACGCTGTTCCCCGCCTGGTGGTAGAGGGCGGCGTCGGATATCTTTGGAAGCCTGAACGAATCCGGGAATCCCTGGATCCTGAAGCACTCCCTGGGCGTGAGCTTTCTAATTCCTTTTTCATCCCTTATTATGGGGACGTTGTGGCCGCCTGTGCCCATATTGGCTGTAAGCGTCGGCACAACCCCTTTTTTGTTCTCCCTCAGATATACGCGCCTCCACTGGTAAACCGTATCAAATGATATGCTGTATTCCTTCAAATGATCGTACAGCGGCCTTCCGTTGTAGTAGTATTTTTCATCCACGCCCGAATCCAGAAGCTCCCTGAAAGTCGCCTTCAACGGGCGCCCCTCCGGGAAGCTGAAGGCCTCATAGCTCCCGCGGTCCCTGAACGCCGCTATGAATATCCTCTCCCTGTTCTGTGGGAGCCCGAAGTCGAGGGCGTTCAGCACTTTGTATTTTAAGCGGTAGCCCCTCTCCTCCAGGGATGACTTTATCACCCTAAACGTCCTGCCGTGGTCGTGGGTCTCCAGGTTCTTCACATTCTCGAGGAGGACGGCATCCGGCTTCCTGGAGTCTACAACGTCCAGTATCCTGAAGAAAAGGTTCCCCTGCCTTTCATCCTCGAACCCCCTCCTGTAGCCGGCTATGCTGAAAGGCTGGCACGGGAACCCGCCTGCGACCAGGCTGCATTCCGGGGAGCCGTCGAGGTCGACCTTCCATATATCTGCGGGCCTGAGGCCCGGATTGGAGAAATTGAGGTTGTACGTCTTCGCGGCATTTGCATCTATGTCGTTTGAAAACACAGCCCTGAAGCCCGCTTCCTCAAGCCCGTGCCTTATACCGCCGACGCCTGCGAATAGATCGTAAAATTCCAGCCCTGTATTCATTGCATTAACTATATATTTAAAATATATAATCATTCGCTTTCGAGGTTTGACACCATGAACCAGTTAATAATGAACAGGGCAAGGTCCTGCTCCGCATCCAGATTTTCAAATTAATGAATATGGCCACGCACCAGAGTTTTATCCAACTTTGCACGCCTTTTAACAATTCATAAAGAAGAAAACCGATGTTTTAAATTTTAAACGTAAATAGCACCACTCAATTGAAGTATTAGGAACATTTCTTTATTCCATCATTTGAAAAGAGCCATCAGGCGTTCTTCTATCAACTTTTCCCTTGCATGGATAAAGTCGGGAAATTTTTCAATTCTCCACAATTCGGGATCATCAGGTATCAAATGCTTTACTCTAAAAGATTCGTCACGTGTTGCTAGCCATCTCTCTAATATTTTATCATGCTTTTCTTGATTCTCGTCTGCTGAAAGAAGCTCAAGATTTGCAATACTGTCCTTTAAATCTATATATCTATTTATTTGCTCATCAGTCAGGCCATACCTACTCAGGTTCTTTTTATTAAAGATGCTTTGAGGGAATATGTGATCCTGATCTAATCTAAACGCCCCCCAATTATAATCTCTATAGAGAATAGAAAGTGCCAGAAATGTTTGTTTCCCATTATACTGGTTTGATAGGTAGTCTGCAACTGCGTTATCATCAAAGTGCGCAGTCCTGCCGGCTTTCTCTATTACTTTATTTATTGCTGAAAGTGGGAAATCGGCGTCCTCAGCTGGGGGCTGCAATACACTTCGGATGCTGCTTAGCATAGAATCCGAGGAACCGCCAAAAACCCCATTTAATAATGATGCTATCAGCCAATTTCTCACATTCCTTGAGTTTTTAACATCAAAGGAACTGTCTCCTGCAAGATTAACTTCAGGATGCTTGAACAAGTAATAACAGATCGGTATCAAGGCATTTGTAGAAGTCAAATTATCGCCGTCAACTCCATAGTAATTGGAAGCATTCACACCAGCCTCTACTGCCCTCTTTATTGAGTTCCAATTTTTTTTGATTAAGTTCAGATTTTTCTGCGTAAAGTTCTGCACTTTATATGCAACAGGAAGATCGGATAGCACTAAACAAGACTTCATAACGAAATCCTTGTCAAATTTGTTGCGCCTATTGAGGCTATTATTTAAATGATCGACGAAATCATAAATCTCATCCCGGGCATTCATACCATGCCAACTGGAGGTTATCATGGACAGCAGGAGATCAGATTTACTCAGCTTCGTACCACCTTCGTTTGCACGGACGAATATATCCAGCACTCTATCGTAATCCTGATCTGTTTCGGTGTAGTATGAAATTACATCATCTTTCCAGACAGCTCTGTAAAGCCTTTCAAGATTCCTTTCAAAAATAGATATCTGCTTCTTTGTAATACTGTCAGGAAGGGCGTCCTTCTCTTCCTCACGAAACTTATAAAAATTGTCTTCATTATCGAAATCTAAAATTTTTCCAAGTTCGAACCACCTTTCTCCAGTGGAACTTGAAGGCGCATTATCGTAATCAAAAAATTTCAATCCATAGTATATTTCAGAGTTGTCAGGTTCCTCCAAATTCGGGTCCTCGTTTGGATCTGGGTTTGGGTCTTTCAAGAGGTCAATATACAGTTTCTGTTTTGTCCATGCAGTAGGATCATCCCACCTTTTATATTTCTGTTTCTTTTCATAGGTACCTTTAAGCCCTATTAGAATTGATGTTAATCTTTGCTGTCCATCAAGAATCAATGTCATTTGATGAATCCCCGCTCCATTAGCTGGATCATTCCTAATTTCATCATCTGATCCAGTATCCAAAAATTTATATGCATCCCATGTGTTTTTATTTTTATCTTCAAGTTCCCAGAATAGGAAAGAACTGATTGGGTACCCACGAAGGATAGAGTCAAACAGAGAAATTATTTTTTCTTGGTCCCAAACAAACTGCCTTTGAATTGCAGGCAAAAAATATTGTGTGTTCATTCTTTTTAAAATATTAGCTATGTTTTCAGATTTATACGCCATATTTATTAACAACTCCTTTTCATGTTGGATTGGGTAATATTATTAAAATTTTTCCTAGCTTTAGTTCTTTGCATCTATCTCACTAAATATTAAATTATATAACATTAAATTAAATCATGATTAATTATGGCTAATGAGATTAAATTTTTTCTATATAGATGAATCAAATATGCATTAGTTCACGATAGATATTATCTTCTGCGACAGTATTCCCTCAATTTTATTTCTTTCATATTCATAGCCCATTGTGTCATAAATCCATGTACCATAAGGGTCCTTCTATTTCTTTCTCTGCTACGTAGTAATAGTCTTATAATCAATAACAACGGAAGAGTCCATTTCTGCATTTTAATTATCCGTATTTAGGGTTAAACGATATATTTTTAAGTATTTGCAGATATACTTTATATATGGATGAATATGAATGGCTTAAAAGAAGAGTAAAATTAATTACAACTGATAATCCTATATATAAAAAAATAAATTCCGAAAATGATTATATCTCAACATTTAGGCCTGGGGCATGGACCATGCTAAAGGAGCTGCTTTTGGCATATTACGCTCCACAATATATAACAATATTAAGAAAACGTGATTGGATTAACGAACTATGCTATGTTGATCTATTTGCCGGTTCAGGTGTAATAACGCTGAAGAATCTTGGAAAGAATTATCTTGGATCACCCTTAATAGTAAAATACGCCATTAAAAAAAATTTTGACAAATACTATTTCTTTGATAATGATGAAGGCAACATCAATCAGTTAAAAGACCTGATCCAAGATAAGGATTCCTCTTTTTTTTATGGGGATTCCAATATTGAGATAGATAGAATTCTACCCGAACTCTCAAAGCAGGGGGTTCATTCATTAATATTTATAGATCCATTTGCAACGGAAATAAAATTTGACACCATAAGAAAATTATCCAATATAGGCTGCGATTTAATGATAAATGTGGCGGCGGAGGAGGTAAAACGTGCTGTAGATCAGTATTACAGTCAAAATTGGAATACAAATGCATTGGACGGCTTCTTTGGAGGTGAAAAATGGAAAACTGATCTGGCTAATATAGCCAGCGACAAAGAAATTTATGATTATTACGCCCAGAAGATAGTAGAGGAGGCGGGTAAAAAAAGGCCTAGTAGCACTACAATTTATAAAACCCTCAACGGCCATCATTATTATATACTTTTTACATCGACGTGGGGTAATGGCGAGAGGCCGAAGTTTTTCAACATTATAGATGATTTCAATAAGCACATAGAAAATATAGATGGGAATAGAATGATGAAGTTTATTGAAAATAATATAGAAAATGATAATACACTTGACAGGTTTGCTGATGATAAAAACGAAAAACTCTTCTGATTAATTATACTTGTGCTCCCTCCACCATATCCCGTTCAACCCATATTTTTTAAGCAGTGAATAGAAGTGCTGTTCAACCGGCCTGTCAAATCCGTTAAGATAAAGCTGTTCACCAAGTAAAGATTCAATTTCTTTTATGTTTGACCCCCTTGCATGTATTGTCTCACCGTAAATGAAATCGGGTTTTATATCGGAAATAGCCCTTATTATCTCTTCCATGTCCTGTTTTACATCTGACCTGATCTTGATCGGAGGCATAACGGGAGCAATGATGATCCCTGCCTTTAATCCCCTGCTCTTGGCATTCCTTATTATGTTTATTCTTTCTTCCGGCGGTGAAACCCTTGGCTCTATAAATCTTGCCAGTTCATTATTCATTGTAGCAACAGATACCTGTATCCTTACCTGGTCCTTATACTTCTCATATATGTCAAAATCCCTTTTAACCAGTGGAGACCTTGTCTGCACACATAATTTAACACCATTCTCAAGAGCCTTTGTAATAATCTTCCTGGTGGTATTGTACAGCTGTGGAAGGTAAGGATCATGCATCGATGATATCATAACTTCTATTCCAGACCACTTAGACCAGTTTGTCTTCTCTATTGCATAGTCGATATTATTAGGAGTGTAAAAGTAGTCTCCCCACGATCTATTAACGCCCCTGCCGATTCTCTTAGCATCATATCTCTTATGTATTGAATCTACATAGCAGAACCTGCATGCATGCGTGCATCCAACCGCATAATTCAAGGCCCATCCATCTGATAATTCCTTGCCAACACCTCCTTTCTCTACATAGGTTAATTTTGAAGGTTTTATTAAAGGCGGATTTATTTTATATTCTCCATAGGCAACGCTTCTCAAATCCCGGGAGAAGTTGTAATCATCTATTGATTCATTTTCTGATTTAATCTTCTCAATACGCTTAATTCTTATTGTTTGCCAAGCCTTAACAGCGGCCATGTGCTGTTTTTCCTTTTCAGGATCTTTAGTTGCATTCAGCATATGTTTTCATTTATATAATAAAAAGACCCCTATAAATATTTGCCATTTGATATGATTTAGTTATGATACAGCAGCTCATATCTCTTGGAATCCTTAATATGTTTATTATTCACAGAATTATTCCTTATTTCTATTTTTATATCAGGTTCCCCGAACAAATCTAAAATAAAATCATTGGAATTTATGCTCAACAGATATTTTCCCTGAATACCATTCAATGCATTCTTCAATTCAAAAAAATCATTCTCTGAAAAATTATGCCTGTAAAATTTTATTTTGTAATATGGTGGATCAAGGTAAAAGAAAGAATCCTCTGAATCATACCTTTTTATTAAATCCTTGTAATCCAGATTTTCAATGGTCCAGTATTTCACCTCATTATAAATATCATCTATGTTCTTCCTGGCATTTGCCATTTTATTCATCCTGGACTTGACACTGTAACCGTAATGATTGCCCTTCCCTGCAAATGACATCAGATACGTGTATACTCTCCTGAATGCATTCTCTGCACTGTCATCTGTGCTATTCTTGTACTCATAGAACAGCTTCCTGGAATTCAATGAATATTGAAATTTATCCTTTAATATGCCCGGATGATTCCTCAGTGTTTCAAATATATTGACCAGGGAATTGTCAATGTCATTGTATATTTTATTCCTGGAATCAATATTCATGAGAACCTTCCCTGAACCGCCGAAAACATCAATAAATGCAGTTTTATTTGATGTCCTGTAGATCTCTTTTATGTACTTTATTAAATGGATCTTCCCTCCTGCATATGGGAATAAAGATTTCATATCTCTATAACAAAAAATGGTTAATGATTTTTCATTTTTGCATACAGTTGCAAAGGTTTATAATTACTGGATTTATAGAATATTATGGCATATTCATCATTGAGGATTGACATGGATACCCTGGCTCTATTAAGGGAGATTAAGGCCAGGATGGAAAGGGAATATGTTAGACCTTTGTCCTTTGATTTTGTACTTAAAAAGATTATAGAGAAAGAGGAAAGGAAGATAATAATACTGAATTGATAATTTATCATTATATAAGTTAATTATAATAATATTCCCTTTAATGCCTCTCTTTCAACCTCCGGAGTTATAACCATGTAATATTTTATCGTTGTAAGAGCATTTGAATGCCCTAATCTCCTAGCTATTATCTTGTCACTTACCCCGTGTTGCAGTAAGTAAATGGCCAGCCCATGCCTGAACATATGAGGATGAAGATCCATGCCCAATTTATTTCCATAATTCTTTACTATCTCCCAGGCCCTTTGCCTGGTAAAATTAAAAAATCTTTCATTCACATTGTATTTTCTCATGAAGTTTGATATTTCTAGGAGCAGGGAATCGGATACGGGAATATTGTTTATGAATCCGTGCCTTTTCTTGACTACCAGGGTTATAATCTTTTTATTGAAATCTATATCACTGGTTCTTAGGCCTATGATATCAGAGATCCTTCCTCCAAGCTCCCACATTAGCTCCATAAGCAGTTTATCTCTATCTTTCAAATAAGGAATTATTTTTTTATTTAGATATTTGTGGTACTCGTTATTCTCAATTTCATTTAATAATGACATATAATCATTGTATGTTATATGAGGGGGCAGCTCAGACTCATCTTTTATTTTTAATGCCATTCTCAAATTTTTCATCTGTATATCTTTTGTTTCACTCATTTTTCCACCTCTGGCTCGAATTCATATAGTTCCCTATTCGTGATTGGAGAGTTAGGCTTTTGTGTTTTCTTCTCTATCTTGATATCTACTGACACCTTTGACCTATCTATTGTTATCTGGCCATACTCTATATTATTAAAAATGAGTAGGTGCCACATGTAGTTTGCTATTTCATTCAGTTCCTCTTGGAGTCTTTTAGAAGATATTCCTTGCATGTCATTCATTTTTTCCACCTCTATTTTTTTGTAAATTGTATTCATGGCTTTTTAAAGCTGAGAGTTTTCCCTCTATCTGTTTTATTTCTTCTTCAAGCGTTATTATCCGGCTGAGATTATAATTAGATTTTGCTGATTTTTTTGTTTCATAGCTTTTTAATGCTGATAGCTCGGTTTGCAGCCCTTTGATTTCTTCTTCAAGGGCAGATATTCTTCTGTCCTTGGGGATATACCTTAAATCTATTTTCTCACTCATTGCTTAACACTTCTGTATTAAGTAACCTTATATTAAATATAATATTTTCCATTGAGTTGCGGATCTATAACAATTCAAAAAATGTTTATTTAAATCACCTTGACAATTCACTTCGTTTTGTAAAGCAATGAATTTATAATATTCATTCGCAATATTCTTGCTTATTTAGTATAAATTTTTTAGACGGCTTGCATGCTATATCAACCTGTGGATCTCCACTCTTATCTTTAAAATCTATTGTAATTGTATATTTAGACCCCTTATAATTACCTGCATATACTCCTATTTCATATTCATATTTTCCATCCTTAAGTTGTTTTTTATCAAATCCAGCAGCAAGAGCATATTGGAGGCCTCCATAATGCCCAGGGTAAATATGATAATCTTTAATTTTCCCGCTAGCATCATAGTTATATACGACCGTGCATAGGTTAAGCATCATATGTTCTCCTATTGATAAGGTTTCATACATATTATTTGAGGTCCACCGCATTTGCATCGGATTAAATTTATCTAATTTTATCCCGTTCTTTTTAATTGATAAGATTCTGCCATATGTATCTATGGCCTGTATAGACTTCCAGCTATTTTGATTAAAAATTATAAGCCTATAATAATACCATTTGTCTATTTCACCTAGAGTCATAGCAGTTATAGTATCTACTGGGGGTTCATCACGCTCTATTTGCAATTTTAGATGGGGGTAGAAAATAAGGTTTTTGATAAAATTCTTTAGTATGGCCAAAAAAGAGATAATTAAAGACACTATTGAAATAATCAAAGCCAAATCATAGTAATTTATTTCAAAACCCATTTGTATATAAATTTAATATTGTATATAAATTTATTTGAATGTAAAAATTACAATTAACTAAAATTAATTCTCCTTTATCACTATATACCAGTAAAAAATAGAGATCCATACTGCAGAGGTAGCCAGGATAATGATTAAAATAAATATTATCAATGCTCCTATGGCATAATTATACTCATTGTAAAAAACAAGCAAAATAAGGATAGAGAACATTATTCCTGTCAGGCCATAGAATAATATTGATTTCAATCTTCTATCATTCATTAAACCACATAATAAAAGAATGTTAAATATTTTCCTTTAATTTTTGTTAGAGATCTCTCCCCTAACCATCTTATCCATATCAGTTACCTGGTACTGTTCTGATATCCTTGGTGCTATCAATGCATTGGTTGATACTTCTCTATTCCCTGATGATAACTTTACTGGGAAGTCGGATTTATAGTGGAAAGTAATAGAGCTATTTTTGACACCCAGTGACTTATCCATTTTTCCCACTGCCCTTATTGCCTCTGCAAGGAAATCACCTGATATTATATCATGGACATCTTTATCCGTGGATGTTACGTTCCATATCTTCAGTTTACCTATCATATTTGTTTCATCGTCATGGTTTGTTCCTGAATTAAATACACCAACATAGATTGTTGTGGCATATGTGATTTGATTTTACAGGTCGCTATATATATCTTTCGAATTAGAATCTATATTAGTAATATAATAGTATAAAGAGAGACATGGAAAAACGAAAATTTCGCCGTACGGCTTTTTAATTAGTTATATAGGAAATAGCGATCAAAGTGTAACACTCAAAATTTTAACACTGAGTCTTTAAAATACTATGTTTCCAACTGTTACATGATTTTTTGAAATCAATTAGAGACATAGAAAAATAAAGGGTTTTCCATGAAACACTTAAAATTTTAATGCCAATCCTTTAAAATCCTATGTTACTATAAAATTTTCATAAAATCCTAAATGGAACACTACTCTTTATTCAATATCCTGTTCACTGTTGCTACACTGATTCCATATACATCTGCTATATCTCTCTGTGATAATCCTTTACTGCTCAGCTTTTTAACAAAATCTTTAATTCCGATCTTCTTGGCTGCTTTATCCACCTCTTTGTTATTCTTATTGTTTATTGCAGCTTCGAGTTCTTCAAGTATTTCATTCTGAATCCTCTGAATCATTATTGCCCTTTTCGCTTCATATTCCCTGGCTATATCTTCAAGCACAAGTCTATACCTAGCAGTTTTGACCGTTATAGGCTTGTATATTCTCGAGTTCGGTTTTGGCACCCGAGGATAAGTTAAAAAGGTATCTGCCTGTTTAAGTGTTTTATGCGTCTCTTTGGGGATAAATATTTTGAACACCCCCTGCTGATGAGTTGCCACGAAAATTAGGTTGAATAATCCCCTTGTCTGAGCATCTATATAATCCCATTTCGGCACAGTTATGAATGTTATGAGGTTTCTGTACCTGAATGACTGGGCAACAATGGATATGGCCTTGTTCTGAACTGTCTGCCAGTCTCTGGCATTCATGAATACGCCTGCATCATCCAGTATCAGGGAATTACCTCTCTGCAAATTTCCTCGCACAACTTCCTGGATGAATGGCAGCACATCGAAATATACACTTTTATTCGGCAGGAACGTTGC
This sequence comes from Thermoplasmata archaeon, assembly GCA_021820565.1. Taxonomy (GTDB): domain Archaea; phylum Thermoplasmatota; class Thermoplasmata; order Thermoplasmatales; family Thermoplasmataceae; genus Ferroplasma. Next base: position 2,336 of record JAKADL010000017.1, on the reverse strand, counting down.
ATCAACAGATCTGGCCAGCTCCATTGCAGAATATGATTTTCCTGAACCCGTTGGCCCTATAAATAATCCAAGAACGTTCTGGTTTCTGGCTATCCTATCCCTTATCCACGGCATTAACCACACGTCATAATGGCCTTTAGCATAATCGTCCTCGAAGGGCAGCTTATTCTTAATCTCATAATCTTCTTCTAAGGCTGGATTTCCCTCTTCATTCTCTTCACCTTCCTTGATAAGATCCACAAATTTCTTCTGGAAGTTTTGTGATCTTATCAGATCTCTATGCGTCTCTATAAATTTAACTATTTCCTCGCTATCCATCATCTTTCCTCGTAATTTATATCAAAATCAAACAGTAGACTATTCTTATTCAGCTCATCGTTTAGTAGTAAGAACCATTCCCTCAAACTTTGGAACATTTCATTCCTGTCCAATCCTTCTTTAGATTTTTCAAACTTTGTAAGGATCTCTTCCCTTTCTATCTTATAATCATCCTCATGAAGGCTTTCAAGTATATCATCAATACTGGATAATGTATTGTAGAAATCGTACATCTTTGAATATGCTGGCCCGAAATTCCTTGCTTCCACAGCTTTTTTGTATAGTAATTTAAGGGCCTCATTGCCTGGTTTTGTTTCGTAATTATCCATATCACCACCCTTCATTCAATTTAATAAATCCCTTATTCTCAAGAAGATCGGATATAGATGAGATCCACTGATTTAACAGGTCGTAAAGAGTGTCAAGGTAAATGTCACTGTTAATCCTGTAGTCGAAAAAATTCCTGGCATTGTTAATCAATTCACTGTATATCCTGTCATATGCATTCTTGTAAGGAATATTCTGATATGGCCTTAATATTGAATGCAATGATTTGAGCATTTCCCCGAGATGCGACCCATCTCTCATAGTCTTCTCATGTGTAGCGGAATAAGAACATATGGCACGATATAAAGGCATAAATGCCTCTTCCTGGTTATTTTCTTCCATGCCTTAACCTCCATTTCCTTTTTATTACCGTTTCCCCTATATCGAGGGTTTCCGGTTCCTCCTCTGGATTGAATCCAAAGAGTTCCTCAGGACCGAAATCATTTACAACGGCGGGAAGATTTGATACCGATATAGATTTTTCTTTGATGGATTTTTGATGCTGCAATCCATTCTTCCTGATTCTTTCCTTATCTACCGGATAAATAACGTACAGTAGTCCTGATCTTTTCAGTTCAAAATCTCTTACACTGATATGCGACTGATATTTTGATTCCTCTATTGATGATGCGGAATTTATCTCCTTAATACTGGGAAAAATATATCCTCGTTCTCGTGGGTCTTCAGATTCATAAAAAGTTGTTTTCAAATAGTTATAATATCGGTTCCTCTGTGCATCTGGATATATCTCTTCGATATCCTTGAATGCATTCTCTGCCTCAATATTTCGTACGTCAATATTATGCCTCTGCATTGGCTTTCACCTCTTTTTCATCTTTCTTGGATGTTTGCATTATTGCCTCTGCCTGTTTATCCAGTTCGTCTAATTCGGCCCAAACCTTCTCTATATTCTCATTTGATTTCATTTCAGGATCCCTGTGCACACTCTCTGTTAGGTCTATATGCCTCTTCACCCAGGATTTTGCCTTCTGGTCTGTCATTGGGCCTATCATAAGTTCCAGGTACCCTTCCTTTATGATATGATTCTGCAACAGCTGCACTGCCTTGTCCAAAACATCTGCTCCCTGAAGGTAATCCAGCTGAGATAAATGGGGCCAAGCCAATTCAATTTTATATGGAATCATAGTGCCTTCAATAAACATGACCTCCTTTGCCACTATGACATCGTAGCCGTTAATACTCATTAAATAGTTGAATAAGCCATTCTTTGTGATCTTCCTCCACAGGGGCCTAGGAATGGCATACAGATATAACGATAATTTCGATGTATCCTTCTTCCTGTTGGTTTCCAATACAAGCACTGCATCCTTGATCCGAACTGATTTTGTATAGATGTATACAAGAGCACCGAATGGAATCAATGTTGCTACCGTTATTTCCCATCCTATAATCTCATATTCAATAATTACAACGAATATACCAAGTATAATTTGTGGTATCATCTTCTTTATGATTGTTTTAGAAGAAGCTGCCCTGGCAAGCGCATCCTTTAGTTTAGATTCTTTATTTTCTTCGATTTGCCCGGTAGATTCAAGCCCTTTCTTTATTCTCCTTTTTTCTAAATATCCTGACATTTTCACGGCCTCCAAATCAGACTAGCTTTTGTTGCTTCCTTCTCCCTGATATATTTCCTCACATTGATCATGCTTACGAAGAGTGATAAGAATGAT
>JAKADL010000133.1 GCA_021820565.1 Thermoplasmata archaeon | reverse complement strand
ATTATCTGAAAAGGGTTTGTCAATCCCATGGTTACTCCTAGAACATAATTGCCTTTCCTTGTTTTTGATGGCATTTTTGACCTGAGTATTGATATGCCCAGGTAAAGCATGAAAATACCACCTATTACGTATATAACCTTCAGAATTGTAGGGCTTATGATTCCATTGGTCAGGAATACTATGGCAAAAAAGGTTAAATCCGCAGTCATTGCACCTAAACCTACCAGTGTGCCATGAAGCGGAGATTTCAGCGCTTCGTTGGCAATAATTGAATTTACGGAACCGGGAGGGCCTGCAAGTGATAGCCCCAGCAGGATGCCTAAGCCATAGTCGTAAAGAAACATCTATGGAAATATTATAAAGGTATTTTAAATCTTAACTCTACCAGTTTATAGGTAATATATATTGGCTAGAAAAAATTAAAAGTGATATCCCTGGCATAGACTGCCATTATTCAAACAACTGTACTGCCAAACATAAATATTAACATGCCGGATAGAGATTTATAGTACCAATTAATATAACATGATGCGGTACAGCGGAAGAATTTTTGATGGGGAACACTTTCATGAAAAGGCGGAGATGGAGGTAAATGAGTCAACAGGAGAAATAGAATACCTAGAAGAAACTAAGAACAGCGATAAGAATTATGATGGGCTCACATTCTTGCCGGGGCTCATAGATGTACATACCCATTTTTTTGGAACACCGACCAGGTCTTTAATGGACTGGGTTCTTACTTCTGATGTGCTTCTCACATTAAGATCGTATCAGGATGCACAAAAATTATTAAACGGTGGATTTACCACTATACGAACACTCGGTGACAAGGTGTCACTTGATATGGGGAAAGCTGAAAAAATCGGTATGATAAGATCGCCAAGGATAATATCTGCTGGTTTCTCACTTGCTGAAACTGGAGGAGATGATGATCCAAAAATGTTTACGCCTGAAGTAGCAAGGCAACTCTCATATTCATATTATTGCGATGGACCCTGGGAATGCAGAAAAGCTGTCAGGATGAACCTTCGTAAGGGGGCTGAAGTGATAAAGGCATATGCATCCAGGAGCTTTGTTGGAGGTGGGTTGATAAAGGAAGAATTTACTGTGGAAGAACTTTCTGCAATAGCGGATGAAGCGCACAGGGCGCATATAAAGGCAACAGCACATGCATATGGAAAGGATGCAATCACAAATACCATAGATGCAAATTTTGACAGTGTTGAGCATGGGCTGGAACTAACGGAAGACCACGTTAATAAAATGGTACATAAAGGAATGTTTTACGTTCCCACAATGTCAGTATATAAGGTGAAGCGTGCAGATGTAAACCATTACAGGGATGCCATGATAAAGACACATCTGGAAAAGGATATACAGCTGGCGTACAGTTCAGGTGTTAAAATAGCTGCAGGCACAGATTATGTCGGCAGTGACGATGAACCCCACGGACAAAACTACCGGGAAGCGGTATATATATCTGAAGTTGTTGGGCCGCTTGATGCACTTAAATCAATTACATCTGTGGCAGCAGATTGTGTTGGCAGGTCAGATATTGGAAGATTGATGAAAGGAAAGAAAGCAGACTTCATAGCAGTAAGAGGAGACCCGATGCAGGATGTATCACTTCTGCGCCCTGAAAACGTCGTTCTTGTAGTTAAAAATGGAAGAGTAGAAAAAAATACTCTCAATCAATAAGAAATATGCAGAAAAGCTATAAAATTCCATCCATAACATGGATGAAAAAATAGAGATTTACATAAATTTGACTTGTAATACTTTACATTATATTGAACATTTAATATATTGTCGGTTGTGTACATTTATCAAATATACTTTAGTGACTTAAATTCCATGAATCTGCCTATATTAATATCTGTGATATATCAAAGCAGCCCTCTATCCAGTCCGGTTCCAATAATATCCTGTTAATATAATTCTTAAGTTGCCAATAACTCTTTTATTATCTGTAATAAATATATTTCTATAGTACTCCATAATATGATATAATGGCTATAACGTTCCAGGGAGGGAAAGGTTCCTATCTTTTCACCGGCGATGGAAGTAAATTGGTAAATTTTTCTGAATCAAACAATATACTTGGTCAGATGAACCCAGAAATAATAAAGGCTATATACGAACATATTTCCACAAAGCCTCTTCATTACCCGTTGACTGTGTCATACAACAAATCAGCAGAAAATGTCATTTCAAGGCTCTCTGAACTATCCGGCATGCATGAATCCTCTGGTATATATTCGTCCTCCGGTAGCGAGGCCTGTGATATAGCCCTGACTGCCCTTTCAGATCTCGGGCCTGTGATAACAGTAAAAGGTGCATATCATGGGAAATCAGGACAATATATTAACAAGAATGGATACGATTTATTAAAGTATGGCAGAGAATTTGAAATACCGTTCCCAAGTGGAAATGATGTGATGGACCATATAAAGGATCTGGTAAATGCAGGTTCGGCTTCCATAATATTGGAGCCTATACAGGTAGAAAGTGGCATACATTCTGTCTATCCTGATTTCTTTGCAGATCTGGCAAAAGAATTCCCCAATCTTATTGTTTGCGTTGATGAATCATACACAGGCATGGGAAAAACAGGGAAAGTATTCTCATACCAGCTCTACTCAAGTGCGTTACCGGATGTGGTAATGGTTGGTAAAGCAATAGGTGGGGGGCTTCCATTGGGTATAACCTTATTCAATAGCGAAATTGCAACTAGAAGTAAGTTTTTGCTAAGCCTCAGGAATGGGGTTTATGGTTCAACCTCTGGAAATCTACTTTCACTTAGCCTTGCATCTGTTATACTTGACCATGTTTCGGATTCATCATTTCTTGCAGGTGTTTCTAAGAAAGGAAAAATAATAGAAGACATTCTTAAGCCTCTATTTGGTAAAAGGTTGAGGGGCTCTGGGCTTATACGCGGGATAGGATTCCAGTCAAAAAGTGATGCGGTAAATTTTTCAGATAAGCTCACCCTATCTGGCATTTTTGCTACTGCAATGGGAGACGCAATCAGGATATCTCCACCTCTAAATATAGAAAATACTGTCCTTAAAAATGCAATTGAAAGAATAGGGGAACTGGTAGAAGGTTTTTAAATACTATCTCCCATATCCTCATTGCTGATTGCCACATGCCTCTTCCTGTATGCCACAAAAATTCCGATTAATATCCATACTATGATCACCGGTATATCATATGCGATAGGCAGGGCGATACCCAGAAATGTGTAGTAGAAAATTATGAATATCGTAATTGTACCGACTGTTGGGGCAACAATATGCTTTACCACGTTTAGTTGCTTGAGTTTTTTCATAAGGAAAGGTAGGCTCTGGTTTACTATGGCGTGGTACAGCAGATTTGTAAATGTCAGTATTATAGACCAGAATACAATAGCGTCAAACATTCCTGTAAGAACACCGAAACGATAAACCATGAATGCTTGTGTAATAACACTGGCAATCACTGCAAAGATAAAAACAAATGTTATGGCTATGACAGGGCTTTTATATTTCTTATGCACCTTAGCAAAGGATTCGGGAAATATCTTATCCCTCCCGAGAGCATAAACAACTCTGGAAGCTGAATTTCCAAATGTTAGCGGTGATGTTATCTGGCCCAGCAATGCGACAATAAGCACTGTTAGCGCAAAGCCTAATCCCATATAATCCCTGGTCAGAACCAGCGCAGGAGCATAACTTGATGAAAGGGCTGCAAGGTGTGATGGAGATGTTCCCACTGTTATTGAATACATCATAAAAGTTTCGAATACTGCAGCTATGAGGAT
>JAKADL010000132.1 GCA_021820565.1 Thermoplasmata archaeon | reverse complement strand
TTGTATTTTATGATATAAATGTATAAAATTTTATGTTTAGGAACGATAATATTCCAGTTATCAGTTAGAATAATATACCGGGAACATTTTGTTCAATTCCAGGATGGAACAAATCACATATATAACCCTGTATTTTACTGTTTTCTAAACACATCATACTACTTGATATTATCAGTGCATTAAATATTTTGCACGGAGTTATTAAGATATCAACAGGTGTAGGAATCAATAGGATTTATAATATCCGGGTTTCTTTCCAGTACATAATGCACTACATCATTCATTATTTCCATATATTCAATGAAGAATGTCTGCACTGTTATTTAAATCACTCAATGTCCTGAGGGTCGAATCCCTGAATTTTTTGAATCTATCATAGCTTATTTTATGGGTAAGAATGCTTGTGTCAGGTTTTATTTTTTGTTCTATTTTCAATAGATGGTACTTTCCGGTTGAATAATTATCTATAATACCGTTGCCTTTCATTGAAATCAAGCATGCGCCCAGTGTAGTGGGCTCTATACCGGTTATTTCATACCTCAGGTTTGTGAGTGTAGCCACAATTGATCCAATGTTTACTTTAGACATGCCACCACCTGCAATAATGCCGTTGAAATGATGTTCCCCCTCGTTGGACATCATAAGATTTTCGATCATGTCAACACTGAGATAGGCCATACTGTGTACGATAGCTGCTATCATATCATCATTTGTTGACCATTTATCAATTCCATAAAAGCCCGCCCTGATCTCGGTATTAAAAATCGGGCACCGTTCCCCTTCCAGATATGGTAAAAATGTAATTGCCCTGGGATTCATATCTATCCGGTTTACATCTATGCTCCTCTTAAAATTGCTTTCAGCCCAATCGAGAATAGTTGAATACTGTGAATTGCATCCGTTAATCAGATATTTCCCTTGGAAATAAAGGTCGTTATACAACGTATTGCTTTTAACCGGCGTTCTGGAAACATACCCGGCACAGAGTGTAGACCCATTGGTAATAAAGAATTTATTGGAATCCGTACCGATGGAACCCAGTGCTGAAACGATGGTATCAACCGTACCTATACTTACAACCATATTTCGATATTTACACGAATATTCAGGTTGTACCAGTTCCGGTAGTCTATTCTCTATTCCCAGTTCCATAACAATAGAGGGTTCCCAGGTCATTGTCTTGTAATTCAAAAGTCCCCATTCCAGTGCAGTATTGATATCCTGTACAGGCCGATTTTTTGTGTTTTCCAGTTTTTCTAATAAAAAACCATTGAGATCCACCAGCCACCTGGTTGCAGTGAATATATTTGTGGCATTCTTTTTAATCCATTTAATTTTCTGGTAAAAAAACTGTACATTTGGCACATTCAGTGTTGTATCCCTGCTTGCATCTGCATCTAAATCAGAAAGAAATTCTGCACCTAGCAGTGAATTATATGGAATGCCTGTCAAAGCGATTTTCTCAGAATTCATGCAGATAAGTATTGGTGCCATTGTGGACATTCCTACATACGATACTTCCATTTTATCCAGAATATTGAGAATATGAAGATATGTATCGGCAACCACATCAACATTTACGTTGTCTTTTTCAAAGGTGCCTTTAGGATATCTAACATTACCGGCCCGTAATAGTTCCATATCCTCCAGATCATATACTGCCCATTTGATTGAGGACGAACCCACATCCACACCAGCTATCAGCTTATTTTTAGACATAGTAAATTAAAAGAATAATATGTTGGTAAATATAATAATTGCCTTTTGGATAATTGTATTGTGCTTCAGTCAAATATTATAGCCCCCTTCAAACCTTTTAAGTCCTTTGAATACTGGAATGCCTCCTTCAATGAACTGAGGGGAAAGGCTCTTGAGACAATACTTTCCAGGTCCAGAATCTTCCTGTTTACAATGTTAGCGGCCTCTGCATAATGTTCCAGTGTTGTACCGGTGGAACCTGTAAAGGTAATCTGGTTATAATGCAGTTGATTCATGGATGTTGTTATGGTTGAATCCTCCAGGGAACCTCCGAATACCACCAGAGTGGTGCCGGCATCCAGATATCCAAGAGCCTGGTCCAGTGCTTTTTTGTTTCCTATAGTTATATCCACCAAATCGATATCACCTTTTATATTCTGCAACTCATCCTGATTTTCAAGGACATTGATTGCTTTACTTGCACCGAATTTTATTGCCATATCAAGCCTTTCCCTCATCATGCCTGTAACGAACACCTCTGGAACATTATAATAATGCTTCAAAAGCTGGAGATGTATCATGGCATTGGGGCCATCACCTATAATTACAGCTCTCTTAATTTTCTCGGGTCTCGCAAGGGATAGGGCGTTCAGTGAAACTGCCACAGGCTCGACGAATGATCCCTCAACAAATGAAACATCATCAGACAATTTGATTACCATATTGTTTTTAATATAATCTGCGGGTATGCGCATGTATTCACTGTAGCCACCGTCCACATTAACACCCAGGCTTGTGAGATTTCTGCACATATTGTGAAGGCCACGGAGACAGCGATCGCAAACCATGCAAGGATTATCAGCGGCAACATTTACCCTTTCTCCGGCAATAAATTTATCATTCAGACTCTTCGCCACAATGCCAGATACTTCATGTCCCAGAACACGGGGAGTTATTATGGAATGTGAACCGGAATAATAGGCTTTAACATCTGTCGGGCATACTCCTACGGCTTTAACTTGCAGCAATATCTCACCATCAGCAATTTCAGGCATTTTAGAATCAATGATCTTCACGTCTTCTTTACCAAAATAAATAGCAGATTTCATTACATTGTATATAAAAGATATTAAAAAATATTTGTTTTTATTTTTCCAGTTTTGTTATATCCACAGATTTTGTGACATACGAATCACCAAGTGTGTCGTTCTTGTACTTTATTGCCACATAAATTATAGCTGCAATAGCCAGGATGAATACAAATATCAATCCGCCGAAATATGGCTCTGTCAGGTTACTGTATCCCTCATAAAACGAATATACGAAGAGGATTATTGCACCTGCCGGGGCGATAATTGAAATGAGCAGATTTCTGGGTTTCAGAAGACTTACCTTTTTCCTGAAGAGATATACACCTAGACTTAAATCCGGAATTATATGATGTATAAACCAGAAAGCAACGGCCATGCTTCCGGCCAGGAACAGAGCATCAAAGACACCCTGGCTGAGGCCGTAGAAATGTATCATTACAATTTCATCTATTACTGTTGCTGCAAGCCCTATTACCAGGTTTACCAGTGCTGCGTTTACAGGAGTTCCTCTCTTTGAAATTTTTGACAGGCTTTTGCCGCCCAGGAAGTTATCCCTTGACATGGAATATAAGAGCCTGGCAGTTGTCATTCCAGGGACAAAGCCCCCGAATCCCTGACCAAGTAACGCTACAAGAACAAATAGTATTGCAGCGGGAATACCCAGGTAAGGAATAAAGGCAGCAAGGCCAGGACTCAGGTCATTCTGTAGTGCAGAGGCATGGGGAAGCCCGACTGCAACAACTTCTGCATATATGGCCATGACACCGACTACTGTGGGAATTATAACTCCTATTACAATAGCCTTCCACACATCCTTAAATGAAGCTTTCCCCTCTTCAGAGAAAAACAGTGGAACTCCGTATCCGGTATAGAAAAGGAATCCGGCGAGTATTACCCCGAGGAAAAGCCCGCTTAAGCCACTGGGCGCACTTGCGGGATTGAATGCCTGAACCGAATTATAAGGTGATCGTATGATAACTACTGCCGAATATATTACAAGAACTATAACCTGGAGTATTCCGGAAATGATAACTATTTTTGCGGATATTGAGAGGTCAAGG
>JAKADL010000131.1 GCA_021820565.1 Thermoplasmata archaeon | reverse complement strand
TATATTATTATACATAGGTATCAGTAAAAATCCAGGTTTGATACAAGATATTTCATGTTATTCGATTTTGCCTTCCATGCCTTTATATCGACAGCAGTAAATTTCGAAACATACTTTATTGCATCGTTCAATGTGTCAAACTTTTCAGGTTTTGACCTGAAGAGCTCCCTGACATTCTCCCTTACATACCATACACCAACAGGCAGATTGAATCCAGGGTATATTTCCCGCCAGAGCATTGCCGACCCGGTTCTCTTCATCTCTTTATATTTCTCTGCAACTGCAAGCCTTGAAGAATAATAGCATCCCCCTATTGCCGGGTACGTTTTCCTTCCATGGTAACCCTCCGAGTCAAGCTCGATTTCAACCGAATCCCCGAAACTGTTCCAGGTACTTCCCGGGAACCATGATTCTCCCCATTCGAACATCCACTGGCCCGGTGCCAGTATTGCAATAAACAGGTTTCCCTCCGTTTTTCTTACATACACCTCAAAACTGTCGATTTCCCTGTAATCCTTGATTTCATCAACAAGGCTATCCGATATGGACTTGTCTGTTGCTGTTATTGACCATCTGGTGGGAACTATCCTCCTCTTTTTGCCGGTACCAAGGGAACCTGCACTCAATGCCTTTGATATGCCGTTGATTCCCATTCCTTTCCGGTATAAGCCTATAACTCCCTCTGAGGCCTTTAGATCCCTGTCATAATAGATTTTCTCTATCCTGTTATCTATATGGTAATTCCCGAATTTTATGCTTTTCAGGGGAGATGATGGTCCCATGGGAGTTATATTCTCATCCAGGACAACATTGTCCCTGAATGATCTTTCTACAGTCATTTCCACATCCACCGGTGTGGAGGATAGGGAACTTACCTGAATTTCCTGCAAACGGTAATCCGGATTTGAGGCATCATCAACTGAAACCTTTATCCCTCCACGGAGCAATGACAGCCTTCCGGAAATAAAATCATTGAGGTCCAGTGAAAGCCATTTTGATTCATCCTCCAGATATCCCGTATCGCCGGAAAACGGTGGCGTTGATGGATATATATTTATTTTTGGATAACCGTATCTCCCTACAAATAATGATGGCGGCGATGAACCCGCTATGGAATTTCCAGTGAAATTGTATACCTTCTTAACCTTATCCACTATGGACACAGGGCAATATGAGAGTCCGCATAACATCTTTGCACCCCTGCATTTTACACATAAAGAAGGAGGAATTCTCACCATTTTTCCAGGCATATATAACCAATCCAAAAGACTATATTAATTATTCCAAAATTATACATTATCTTATTTTCTAACTTTATCAATTGGAAATGGATATTTCCACAACGCATTTATTATCCCCGTCTGGAAAGTTTTCCATGAGTTTGAAATCATCGTTTACCCTGTCCGATAGCATGGACTTTTCAAGAGAACCGCATACCATATCCTTATTGTTCTTTGCCAGTTCATAGAATACACAGTTATGCCTTATAATCTTTACAGTATCTCCATTGACCTCCATCTTTGCATAGTATCCCAGACGGTTGAGGATATTAACATAATCACCTATTTTTTCCAGTTTTTCATCCCTGGTAAGCGATGCAAGGGAGATGCTTCCTGATGAAACCTCCTTTACCATATCTTCAGCTATCTTCATGAGTATTCCATTCAATCTTACGGTTCCTATTTCCTTTTCCACCTCTTTTAAAAGCATGGATGAGAAATTTATATACTGTTTAGGGAATATCTGCATACCCTTTTCAGTTAATTTATAGTATTTTTTTGGCCTTCCTGTCTTGGCCCGTACAAAATATGATGAAGCCAGATTATGGTTTTCAAGATAGTTCAAATGCTCTTTAACCGCATTTTTATTTACTTTCATAATGTCGGAAAGCTGTTCAAGGGTTTTATCCTCATACAGCAGTGAACTGAGTATAGTAGTTTTACTATTCCCAAGATAATCATTAATCAATTCTTCCATGGTACCACACTTATATATTATATTGTTATATTTATACTTATACGTATTTTAGTTACTATATACATAATAAAATGTTTAAATACCTATTTGTAATAAATCTGTAATGACAAATACAGTACTTGAAATCAAAAACCTGAAAGCCGAGGTAGAGGGCAAAGAAATATTGAAAGGAATCAACCTCACAGTAAATTCTGGCGAAATTCACGCACTCATGGGACCGAACGGTGCCGGAAAAAGTACTCTGGGAGAGGTACTTATCGGCCATCCCAATTATAAAATTACCGATGGAAAAATAATGATCAATGGAAAGGATATAACATATGCAGCCCCGGAAGAGAGGGCAAGGGCAGGTTTATTCCTCGCATTCCAGAATCCAATAACAGTCAGCGGTGTGAAGATATCGACCTTTCTGAGAATGGCATATAATAATTTATATCCCAATGAAAAAATGCCCTTGAAGGAATTCTTCAACATGGTTAAAGGTGTTATGAAGGATGTGGATATGGATGAATCCTTTATATCCAGGGCAATAAACGATGGATTTTCAGGCGGGGAAAGAAAACGCTTTGAGGTTCTTCAGATGGTTATACTGAAGCCAAAAATTGTTATACTGGATGAAATAGATTCCGGATTAGATGTTGATGCATTGAAGCTGGTATCAGCAGAAATTAAAAAAATGTACAATGAGAATGTTGGATTCCTTATAATTACACATTACCAGAGGATATTAAAGGATATAGCACCTGAATTTGTGCACGTACTGAAAGATGGAAAAATAGTAATGAATGGAGACAAAACCGTATCCGATAGAATAGAGGATGAGGGATACGACTGGATAAAGGAGTGATAAATATGGTGGAAGACTACAACAAAGATGAGGAAATTGAAAAATTGACGGAAAGCCTGAAACACAACAAAAAGTCAGATTTCGAGTTCCATGATACAATAAATCCCGTGTACTCAACCGGTGCAGGCCTGACAAGGAAAACAGTTGAAGAAATATCTGATATAAAGCATGAACCGGACTGGATGAGGAGGAGCAGGCTGAAAGCTCTTGAAATATTCCTTTCAAAGCCTATGCCCACATGGGGTCCTGATCTCTCGGGAATTGACTTTGACAGCCTTACATACTATTCAAAGCCCGGAGAAACCAAGGCAAAGAACTGGGACGATGTTCCGGATAAGATCAAGGAAACCTTCGATAAGCTGGGAATACCCCAGATGGAGCAGAAATACCTTGCAGGTTCAGTAGCACAGTATGACAGTGAGGGGGTTTACGGAAGCCTCAGAAAGGAATGGGAAGACAAAGGAGTAATATTTACTGATCTTGATACCGCAATACAAGAACACCCGGATCTTGTAAAGGATTACTACTGCAGGGCAATTCCACCAAGTGACAACAAATTTGCAGCGCTGAACGGTGCAGTATGGTCCGGCGGATCTTTCCTGTATGTTCCGAAGAATGTACAGATAGATATGCCTTTGCAGACATACTTCAGGATGAATGGCGAGCAGAGCGGGCAGTTCGAGCATACAATAGTTGTTGCAGATGAGGGTGCAAAAGTACACTACATTGAAGGATGCACGGCCCCCAAATACAATACCAGCTCACTGCATACTGCCATAGTTGAAATCTATGCCAGGAAAAACTCTGATGTAAAGTACACAAGTGTACAGAACTGGTCAGATAGTGTATACAACCTTCCAGTTAAAAGGGCATGGGTTGATGAAAATGCACATATGGACTGGGTTACTGGAGAGTTAGGATCAAAGGTTACCATGATATATCCTTCATCATATCTGAGGGGAAGAAAAGCATCAACGTCAAATCTGCAGATAACACTGGCAACAAAGGATACCTTCAAGGATGCAGGCGG
>JAKADL010000130.1 GCA_021820565.1 Thermoplasmata archaeon | reverse complement strand
GAATTTATAAAATTTTGTTATCTTTTAATCATATAATAAACATTTTTCTTTTTCCCGAGATCGTAGATTATTTTCCCGGAATTTTCTGATATGTCTTCATGGCCCTCACGACCTATAAAGCCGCTGCGTTTTGCCTTCCAGTACATATCATAGGTCTCCAGCAAATGCTTTGGAAAGGCTGCCATGCTCTTTAGATAATCCGGCATCATATCAATAATAAATTTCGTGCCAGTATCTATCAGCTTTTGCTTTTTTCCGGAAAGCTGCAGACCAAGGAACTTGCCGCGCATGAACTTGTAAATATAAAATGAGTATGATGCATAGAACTGCACTATCTGATCCAGAACAGGGCCCACACGGGTTTTCATAACAGGTGTGAGAACGTCATACCTATCCCAGTCCAGCGTGAATAAGGATTTGCTGTCCAGTGCTTCATCAAATATCCTTGTTCCGGGCAGCGGTGTATAAATTGAGAATTGGAGTGCGTCGGCTCCTGCCCTGGCCAGTTCCCGGGAGAATTTAACGGTGGTTCTCAGGTCTCTGTACCTCTCATATGGTGCACCCACCATCATCCCAACAATTACAATGATTCCGTTTGAGGATAGAACTTTTACGGCGCTTACTGACTGGGGAGTGAATTCTCCCTTATGCATCTTTTTGAGGATTTCCGGGCTTCCGGACTCGACACCCAGGAACGATATACTCATTCCAGCTTTTGCTGCCTTCTCAATCAGATCCGGATGCCTTGATGTTACGTCGACCCTCATCTGAACTATCCAGGATGTGTTCAGATTTTTTTCTATGATCATGTCAAAGAGTTCGTTTCTGTGTTTTACATTTGGTTCAACTATGAATATATCATCGGTGAAGAATATCCAGTTATATCCTGCATCACGGGCACGCTCCATTTCCTGCACAATCCTTTCATTTGATTTGTTTCTCCATGTGTTCCCCCATGTAGGTGTGACAGAACAGAAATCGCAGCCATAGGGGCATCCCCTGGATGTTTCCAGGCACATAACACGATCATCGCTGCCGAAAACCTTGAAGGTGTACTTTGAAGGATCGAGGAGTTCCAGTGGCGGAAATGGAAGAGTATCAAGATCAGAAATAAGTTTTCTCGGCTTTGTTCTCTTTATGCCGGACTCCGATCTGTAAACTATTCCTTTCACACAATCAAACCCGCTTCCGTCAATAATTGAATTTGCAATATCATATATTGTTTCATCACCTTCCCCCAGGACGGATATGTCGAAGCCCGCATTTATGAGTTCCTCCGGTAGGAATGTTGCATGGTGCCCTCCCGCTACAAGGATTGTATCAGGTTTCAATTTTTTAATGCCTCTGGCAATATATCCTGCATTATTGTGTGCTGCAGTTGCGTGAAGGGTAATTCCCACAAGGTCAGGATCAAACCCCACGGCCATCCTGATTGCTTCATCAAGGGAAATGCTGTCTGCCTCCATATCAATTATTTTTACCTGGCTATCCTCGATCCTCTTAATTTCACCAGCAAGAGCCAGTAGCCCGAGCGGAGCAGGCAAAAAACCCCACTTACTCAGATAGGCAGACCCTGTACGGTTGCTGGGCCTTATAAACACAGCCCTGAATGCCATATAATAATATTATATAGTGTTATAAATCCTTTATTATTCTATATTTATTACAAAAACTATTTCTCTTATTTTTCATGAAAGCAAAAGCATTATAATGCCGCGTATAATGGTTCTTTTATGATAACATATGTCAGTGAGGATGATGTAAAATCAAATTTGAACATGAAAGAGTGCATTGAGGAATTGAGAAGGGCATTTGCATCATACGGTAAAGGTATTTCTGACACGCATCCCCGGGACCGCATAATTGTAGATAAAAATATTTTAAACACCATGCCAGGTTATTATGCTGATAGGCACCTCGCGGGACTAAAAACCTACTATTCAGGACCAAAGGGTATCCACTTTGCAGTTATAATATTCAATACAGAACGGCCTGAGGATCTTTATATAATTGAGGCCAACGCACTGGGACAGATACGTACGGGAGCTTTAACAGCCATGGTTACATCTGAACTTGTAAAGAAAAAATCTATAAATTTCACACTGATAGGTTCCGGATTCCAGGCACAGTCACAGTTTCTTGCCATGAAGGAAATGTTCGATTTTGAAAATGCCTTTGTGTATTCCAGGAATCTTGAACATTCCAGAGAATTTGCGGATAAATTCGGAATCCAGCAGGCAAAGAGCCTTGATGTTCTCCGTGAATCTGATGTTATTACTACAATAACAAACAGCAATACACCGATATTCAACTACTCACAGCTGCCGGATGAGTACCACATCAATCTAGCGGGGTCTAACTTTCCGATTAGAAGGGAGGCTGCACCAGATGTGCTTGATAAATCAGATCTTGTAATAGTGGAAAATTTTGACCAGGCAATGAAAGAATCCTCGGAGGTTATGGGGATAGAGGATAAAAACAAAATTGTTGAACTGAAAGATTACATTGTAAACAGAACTAAATATTCCGGGAAAAAGACCATATTCAAGTCCATGGGCATAGGCCTGGAGGACGTAGCTGCCGGATACGTTATTTTGAAAAATATGGGTTTGTTGAATTGAATTTCCAGCAAGCATAAATATAAATTATTTATATTTTCTATAGAATCACATTAACACACAGTTTTAAAAGCATTTTACAGGTTGCTCATAAAATATTGTTAGAAATTTAAAAAAGCATGCACTATATGCAATGATAATGCAAACTTTTCAATAAATCTGTGCATTAAAATGCATATGGATATCAGGGACGTCTTATCTGAAGGGAAAATAGAGCTGGATGGAATTATGTACATAAAGGCTTTAATCAATAGAGGAATTCAGCATAAAATCAAGATTATAAGAGAGTTCGTTATGGTCAGATTTAACACAAGAATTGGAAAGATCATGATATCTCTTCTTTGTATTTCCAGATGAAAAATATTGATTATGGACTTATAAATTCTTGGCATATAATTTATAGGAATAGATGAACCTGATACTTTCAATAATTTTAATGAATTATATAACAATGTCAGAAATGTTTTTCTGGATTAGATACAGAATTTCAAATGTATTGTGTAGCAAATTATTATGGCTTCTGATCCGTTAAAATGTCATAACCTTATAGTTATAACCTGGAATTATTCAGCAATAACAGTTCATAGGGAAAAGAAAATTAGATTCGTTCCAGCATGGCAGTGGTTTCTGGATCAAGATATATATTAATTATATGGTTTCAAAGAAATTTGACGGTAGTTATTATATACTAATTCTGCATGGAAATGTTGATTTACATGTATGATGTGAAGGCAAGCATCCTGAGCGCCATCGGCAATACGCCCATGGTGAAATTGAACAGAACAGGCTGCAAAAATGTAGAAATTTATGTGAAACTTGAGTACTACAATCCGAGCTTCAGTATCAAGGATAGAATAGCCATAGGTATGATAGAAGACGCAGAGCGGAAGGGCATAATTAAACAAGGAGATTATGTAATCGCCAAAACCTCAGGCAATACCGGCACTGGTTTAGCTATAGCCTGTGCTGTAAAGGGTTACAGGTTCATGGCCGTAATGTCTGCTGGCAATACCGTTGAAAAGGCACAGATGTTAAAGGCTCTGGGTGCAGAGGTTGTAATAGTGCCACAGCAACCTGATGAAGAGCCCAATACTGTATCCAGAAAGGATAATGAGGCTGTTGAAAGGAAAACGGAGGAACTTACTGAAAAGCTCCACGCATACAGACCAAACCAGTACATAAACCCCGTAAATTACCTTGTGCATGAGTATACAACCGGCAATGAAATTATCAGCCAGACCGACGGAAATAT
>JAKADL010000129.1 GCA_021820565.1 Thermoplasmata archaeon | reverse complement strand
GTGTAACTGTGAACTCGAAGGGTCTTCCATCAGTATAAGAGTGGCTGAGCTGGTTAATCATTGCAATAGAATCCCAGTTATCCTCATCAGTTTCCTCCTGCTGCCCTACCTGTATTGTAAATGCAGACCTCCAGTAGTACTTTGTTTCATTCTGTACGCCTTCCCAGACGATATCACGGAAAGATCCATCCGGTCCTATCCTCAGGGGCATTGTTTTATTTGGCATATGCTTCAATGCAAGTGAATCGCTCCCTGTTTCAACCCCTGTCTGGATTCCAATCCAGTTATCCGGCCCTGCTTTCAGTATCTCACTTAATTTTTTAATTAATTCAGGGAATGCGGCGGGTATAGATATTCTTCCATGTGTTGGATTTGACCCTGTTACACCTTTTATGGACATAACAGTTTTCATAAGGTCTACCATTTCATCCTGATTAGGAGTGAACATTTTTTCATGTTTGTACTCGAATATCTCATCTGAATGCAGCCATGCATGGTCATTTCCACCTTTTACGTTCACCTCTATTTCCCTCTTTATCCTATCAAGGGAATAATATCTTAATGGTCTCAGTGTAACCTCACAGAAATCGCATCCAACACCACAGCCTCTCATAACCTCTACCATTCCCTTTGATGCAGGATTTACAATTTCCGGAATATCCTCTAATGATGGATATGCCCTTATTCCGCTGCCCCTGCCCACAAAGAGGTCGTCATTCTTGACAACTCTCCTGAAATGGTCATCATATGTCATATATCCCCTGGTAAACATATTCTTATCAATATCATCATGCTCTATTCCACGGAAAAGATCGGATATTATATCATCCATTTCCCCGGAAACCACATAATCAAAATGATATTTATCAATTTCATCTCTAAGGACTGTAAATTCCCAGACACCTGGGCCACCAATTACGAGTTTGGCTTTTTTACCCTTTCTTATCTGGTTGATTCTCTCCATGAGTATATCCCATTCACGCCTTACCCACGAATCAAGGGCTCCTCCAAATAACGCGGCATATGACATTGTTGTCGGACCTATGCCAAGCGGGTCCATCGTAGATACACCTATGATTTCAGTGTCATCCGTAATAAAATTTGAAAGATAATCCATATGTGCTACTGCAACATCCTTCTTTGGGTTGTCCCTTAAAAGCCCTGCCTCTATTTTCCTTATGGCATATGGAGCATTTTTTGCCTCTCCATTTGGCAATGCTTCAGGAGAAGGGCCTCTCAAGAATCTGTATACTCTTCCGGGTACCTTGCTTCCCGGAGCGCACGGTAAAAAATCCAGCAGGGGGAAGTTTCTATAATCGTAACTCAAGGTAGAGTCCGAAACTAAAACGTATTTCGTCATATGAAAGCACTTATAGAATTATTGTTTATAAATATTGCCATAAATAGAATTATCCTTAAATACGAACATTCCAGATTATCAGTAATAACAGTGTTTTTATAGATTTTATTGATACCACTAAATATTAAAGTAGCAAAGAAAAAATAAAGGCAGAATAGAATTTATTTTCATATCTAAAGCAATATTTTGATAAACCATCCATGGTAAATCCGTTTTTTGTGAGTATGGTTATGGAAGGTATGTTGGTTGTTAACACCTCTGTGTGGAGGCTGTTCAATTTTAGAGTTTCCCTGGCAAATTTTACGGCCAGACCAAGTGATCTCCTACCTATACCTTTATTCCGGCAATTCTCGCCTATCCAGTATCCTATATGTGCCCTGGAATTTTCATAATCAATGTCTGACAGTCCAATTATACCTGCAAATATTTCCCTGTACATAATATAGAAATCTATTTCAAATATCTCGCTTCCTGATTCCCTGTTTTTATCTATGAATGCACTAGCGTCCTCCTCTGTATATGGATAAGGAAAGCTATGGACCATTAACATCAATGCCATTTTTTTGTCACTGGCGGAATGGACGAATTCATCCATATGGCCAGTAGGAAATTCATTAGTTATTTCTATGTCCTTATCCCTCAGTTTATATTTATCCATCTTATTCTAGAGAATTATCACGGGGCATTTAAATCTTGCAATGGCAACAGCATAAAACTTTTAAACTATCCATTTCAAAGAAACATCCAAACAGTTTTAACTGAAATTTACATATATAGCAATGGAAGAATGCGGAATAGATGAGGCTGGAAGAGGTCCTTTAATAGGTCCCATGGTAATGGCAGTACTCTGTGGTGACAGTAATGAATTGAAGCACATCGGAGTTGCCGACTCCAAGAAACTGAGCCCGAAAAGGCGAGAATTTCTTTATGCCCAGCTTGCCGGGTTCAAGCAGAACTTCATAATAATAGGGCCCGGAGAAATAGACAAATATGTTAAGGATAAAAAATTGAATATCATGGAAGAAATTTATGCCAAAAAGCTTATATTATCTTTGACTGAAAATTCAAGGGTGTATGTTGATAGCTTTGATGTTAATGAAGAACGTCTTGAGGCAAAACTCCGGGAATCTACAGGAAAAGAAGTAATCTGCCGGCATCATGCAGATGTTATTTATCCCTCCGTTTCAGCGGCATCAATAATAGCAAAAGTCGTAAGGGACAGGGAAATAGAAAAGCTTCATGATAAGTTCGGGGATTTCGGTTCCGGATATCCCTCAGACCCTAGAACGGTTTATTTTGTTGAAAACGCAATAAAAAACCATGTCAACATAGACTGCATAGTCAGGCATGAATGGAAAACATACAAAAATTTATTCAATAATAAACTTACATACTAAAAAATTAAAAAATAATTAATATAACGTGCTATTAACCATAAATGAAAGTTACCGCAATTATTCCCACTATCAACGAAGAGAATACTATAGGAATAGTAATAGATGGTTTGATTCGGGCTGTGAATGGGATAGAAATAATTGTGGTGGATACTAATTCCACGGATCGTACCAGGGAAATAGCCGAAGAAAGGGGTGCCATTGTAATAAGGGAAAATAGAAAAGGATACGGAATAGCATACAAAACTGGATTGGATCATGCAACCGGGGACCTCATCGTCTGCATGGATGGTGATAATACATATCCCACTGAGATAGTCAAACCATTAATAGACATCATCCAGCTGGACGAAGTTGATTTCATATCATGTGATCGAATGACGCTCAGATCCCAGCATAGCTACACATCTCTTCACTTCATAGGCAACAGTGTTCTGAATTTTACTATGCATATACTGTTCAAAATAAATTTAAACGATTCACAGAGTGGAATGTGGATTTTTTATAGGAAACTATATAAAGACATGAAAAACCTCAGTAACGGCATGTCATTTTCAGAGGATATAAAGATAGACGCTGTAAGATTGGGGAGACTCATAGAAATTCCTGTAAAATACGGAATCCGAATAGGAAAGCCGAAGTTGAAGACATGGCATGATGGATTCAGAAATCTGTTTCATCTTCTTATTAAAAGAATTCAGGACTGAACGTTTATGGTTTTTCTGGAATATTTTATATCTGGTGGTTTTGAATAAATAATAATCATAAGCCCGGCAAGGACAATTATGGCAGAAAGTATGAAATCAAATGAATAGCTTATATCATATGCAATAAATCCAGAAAGTCCAGCACCTATGATCTGTCCAACACCGTTCAATGAATTATAATACCCTATTACCTTGCCCCTTATAGCCGTCGTTGCCATGTTCGAGATACTGGTTACCTCACTGATCCCTATGAAACTCCATATTCCTCCGAAAACACCGTACATTAGTATAAAGAATAGAAGATATCCAACAGTATCGAATACGAAGAACGATAGAACACCCATGGAAAGAAACAGGATAACCCTTATAGCTGTTGATATTGAAAGCATCCTGTTTGAACCTATGTAATTG
>JAKADL010000128.1 GCA_021820565.1 Thermoplasmata archaeon | reverse complement strand
CATCCCGCAGGGCAACCAGATCAGCTCCGAAGGAACCTGCTGCCCTTGCCACATAAAACGGCCTGTCCATTATGGTGTATACGGTATCCCTTGATACAGGATCAAGATTTCTGGAAATCCTTTCTACGGTATTCTTTGTCCCATTGAGTATATTCATCAATTCTCTTTCATAAATGCTGCCATTCATTATTATCAGCTTATTTCAGGTTCTTTTTTATATCCTTAAGTAGCTGTAATCTCTGTTCCGACCTGATTTTCCCTTCATTGAATTTTGCTTTTTCGGCATCGGTCTCTGGAATTAACTGCGGTATTTCTGCAGCGTGACCATTGTCATCCAGCGCCACATAGGTAAAGAAAGCCCTTGTGGTTGTACTTGTAGTTCCTGTGTTTACATTTTCGGAAGATACGTCTATTTCTATTTCCATGGTTGATTTTGTTGTAAATGTGACAAATGAATGGAGATGCACTATATATCCCAGCTTGATTGGAGAAAGAAAGAACAGATTGTCTATGCTCCCTGTTACCACCTTCATTCTGCTGTGCTTGAATGCGGTTATACTGCCTATGTTATCCATCCATTCAACAAGCCTACCACCATAAAGGTCCCAGAACATATTTGTATCCCCAGGAAGAACAATAATTTCAGAATGTACTTCAGATTCACTAACCTTTTTTCCCATACCGGTTCATTGCAGATAATTTAATAATCTTATCATATATGCACATTTATCGTTGGTTCGCCATGGGAAGATTTGTAATAACAATAGACGGTGTTAAACCGGGCAGAAGCGGCAATTATAATGTTACCGAAAGACTAAAAAATATTTTCACCGGTACAGGAAAAATAATATCCGAAAATGAGGTGGCACTGGTATTAATGAATGTGGAAACTAAATATACAGACCTGCCGGTTATACTGGACACCGTGAATAATTATGATATGGTAAAGTACATAAACGGCTATTCCAGGGATATTATCAGCATCTTTACCAGGGTTGAAGTAAGTGTAAAGGTAGAAGGAAATGATGATGGAAATGCAATGCCATCTTTGAAAGATAGTTATCTTGAGCCTGTTGATATTCCTGAAAAGTCGGCCATAATGAACCTGATGGCAGATGGCTACCTTCCACTGGTATTTGCACCAGGTGCACCGGTTGTAAAGAATTTGCAGTATTACAGTTCTATAGATGGAATTGTGGAGGCAAATATGTATTCATCACTGCTAGCAACACTTCTGGAAGCAGATACCCTTATGATAATAACAGAAATGCAATTGAAGGCATTGAATACAGGAAATCCTAAGGAAAACGGACCCGGGAAAATGGGTTATGAAGAATTGCGTGAAATGTACCTCTCGGGCTATTTTAAAAACACCGGGATGGATAATATGATAAAATCTATTATCAGTTTCATCTCCAAGGGTGGGAAAAAGTCCATAATAGTGCCCACAGACAGTATGGATTTCAGTGTAGAGATTGTGAAATAATTTATTCCTTACTTTTTTCAATTTCGGTCTTTTCCGGGTACACAAAGCATTTTCTGCATCTCGGTTCATAACTTTCTATGCCACCCACTTTAATCTGCTCGCCGAATACCTCTTTTCCATTCATGACCCTCTGTGTAAATGTGGCATCCTCACCACATTTTGCACATACAGCAGTCAATGAGTATACCTGATCTGCACGTGCAATTATTTCCATTGAAGTTTTGAAAGGAGTTCCTGTATGGTTTTTATTCAGGGCAGCAACGTAAACAATTTTATCCTCGCTGGCTATCCTGTCGGCAACTTCAGGGAGTATTGAATCGTGATCCCAGAACTGTGCCTCATCTATTCCGATTACGTCAACGTTTTTTGAGAGTTCATACATTTTCTTGACTCCGTCGTTATCGGTATTGAGCACTATGGCGGGCAACCTCATTCCCTTGTGAGTTGTCACAAATGTGGTATCGTATCTTTTGTCTATCTCCGGCTTGAAAAGCAGTGTGTTTCTTCCCGCCAGGATTTCCCGTTCAAGAAGCTCAATTAACCTTGATGTCTTTCCAGAAAACATGGGGCCGGTTATAAGCACCAATCTGCCCATACTGATATTCTTCATATCGTTGTATTGTTAACTTGTATATGTTTTTCACCATAAGATTCGGTAATGCATTGTTTCTGGTCTAGAACCAGGCCATAATTACCAAAAAATCAGGATTAAATGCATTTTAGAAAATATTATGTGGATGGAAATAATAATGAATGCATAGGGGTGTATTAATGGAGGCAGAAATAACAAATTTCAGAGAATATTATGATAATAAGATTATTACAGCGCTGATCGGTGTAGAAGCTGATGTAAACAATGTTGATAATATAGGAAGGATAATAGGCGAAAATAAGAATGTTGAAGAGGTTTTTGTTGTAACAGGCGATTACGATCTTTTAATCAAGGTTAGATTTCCGGACTACATAGCCCTTGAAAAGTTTATAGTTAATAACTTAAATGCAATACAGGGTATAAGGAAATCTAAAACGATGATGGTACTATCCATCATTAAGGATATTTATATGAGGTGAGAAGATGGATGAGGATTTGTTTAATGAAGTTCTGGCACTGATGGATGATCTGGAAGATGATTCGTCCATACCGAGAAATGTGAGAAAGATGTCTACGGACGCAAAAGAGAAAATGAGAGATAATAAGGAAAGCCTTGACCTGCGGTGCGCCACTGTCATATCGGAACTGGATGATATATCCAATGATCCCAATGTGCCCTCTCACGGAAGAGCGGCGATTTACACTATAATAAGCAAGCTTGAAGCTCTTTCCAAATCATGAAAAGCTTCAATATGATGTAAAACTTTTATCTTTATTATTTTAATTTTTTTTTGTATAGTTAAATATATATAAGATTATAATATTATTATACGATTGAAATGGCACTTTCCGAAGAAATTAACAAATTAGCCAGATATTTAATGATGTCCGACATACCGAGGAGTGTGGCATACACCCTGGTATATATAAAAGATAAAGGTGAAATAACCTCAGTAGAAATTGAACGGGAAACCGGCTTGAGGCAGCCCGAGGTATCTATTGCAATGCAATGGTTACGGAGGAAAAACTGGATAGTAAAAAGGAATATGAAGAAAGAAGGCAAGGGCAGGCCGATTCACGGTTATAAATTATCCAGGGATTTCAATGAAATTCTTGAAGAAATAATAAATGAACGTGAAAAGAAGATAGATGATATAAAAAATACAATCAATCAGCTCAAAAATTTCAAGGATTGATTATCAGTATTTTCAATCTAAAGATATTAATCCAATATAGGCATTGGTGATTATGTCATCCATAAAAGATGGAGTATTTGCCGGTCTGAAAGCCGGACTTCTATATTCCATAGTTGCCTCAATAATCAATGTAATAATAATTTATATTCTTATAGGTGAGTTTGCATTAGCCTACGGTTTTTCTACATCATCCGCAAAACTTTCTTTATATTTCACGCTGCTTGTGATATATCAGATACGTGATATATTCATACTCGGTTTGCTTTTCGGAGTTGTATTCTCCCTGCTGCTGGCAAAGTATTTTGAGATTATACCCAGAACTACACTGAACGGTAAAATAAAATTCATGGTAATATCATACTGGCTGATATTTTTTGTAATAACGACTGCATACAGCCTGGGAATAACCGGCATATATGATCTGATATTCTATTTTGTAGTATATGTTGTTGTTAACTTCTTTTTATCATTATTATTCGGAAAGTTTCTATACAGATATAATTCGAGATATATTGTTCAAACGCAGTAGAAATAGCCATCAACCACCTTTATTTTTATGTGCGTATTGATCCATTCTCTGGAAACTTCACTATTGCCTACAAAA
>JAKADL010000016.1 GCA_021820565.1 Thermoplasmata archaeon | reverse complement strand
GTGTTATCCAGCTCCACTGAAGCCCCGGATTCCAGGGCACATAGATACAGTAAAGTGTCAATGCTTTTGGAAACCGCTGTAAGATTGCAATTTTTTATAGTATCAATTCCTACTGATATGGAGGACATATTGAAATCTGGATTGCTGTTCTGATAATTTATACTTTTTCCACTTGCATTAATTGCTGAGAAGTTATTGTGCAAATATCCGAGCTGCTCATCCATTTTAAATTTATTATAAACATATTCAAGTTTATTCCTATAAAACATATCGTCGTCGTCAAGAAAACAGATAACATTTCCCCTTGCTATAGATAGGCCTTCCTTTATTTTACCTGAAAGAGAGGCATCTTTACTTAATACGCTGTGGATTTTATTTTCCATAGTAAATTTATCGATATCCTGATCAGAAAAATTTTTTACCAGGATAACTTCATAATAATCCTGTGAGAGTGTTTGATTTACAACAGATTCAAGGGTTTTCATTATATATTCCCTTCGACTGTAATCAGACACGATAACCGAAATAAATATTCCATTTCCCTCTTTCATTATTAGTTACAGTAAACTGCACAATAGATAAATTTTGTTATTTTATAAATCTGAAAAGATGATCGTATCTGCCTTTACTTTCCCTGTATTCCAGATTCCTTAACATATATTTTAATGTACTGAATCTGTTAGGTATAACGGAGAGAATATAATCCATTTCGTTTGAACTTATAAGCCTGAATACCTTTATTTCTACCATATAAATGGCAACCCCCAGTAAAATATACAGAAATATATTCAACATGCTGTAAGGGAAAAAGCTCTGTAATGCGAAGATGGCACCGAACATTATAAGAGCGGATATCCATATCTTTATAACTCTCGGTACATCGTAGTTATTTATTCCGAATTTTCTAGCATAATGATAGACGATGACAAAGTTAACAGCATTCATGGATGAATAAGCAATGGCCGCTCCAATTATATTGAAGGTAGGAATCAGGATTATGGATAGGGCTATATTGGATGCAAGTGAAAGACCTGAAGAATATACAAAAATCTTTGTTTTTCTGATACTGGAAATTCCTGATGAAAGTACAACCGTACCCACGAAAAATGAGGTTATGAACATGATAATCATGAGCGGTATATATGCAACGGTATATGCCGGTCCTGCAAACTCATTCAGTATTATCCTGGACAAGGCTGCTATACCCAGTGCCGCAGGGATATATATGAGAGAAACTATATTTAAAAGTATTCTTATACTGCTCTTGAAACCTTCCTTATTATCCAGTGAGAAAAATGTGGATAATTTCGGGATAAGGAGATTTGAAACAGGAACAACAAGAAATGTTGCCGCCGATGCTATGATAAGTGCAAAGTTATATATGCCCAGATAGGACAGGTTAATAAAATACGAAACCACTATTCGATCTATGTATGTTGCACTTGTTCCCATTATGGAAGAGAGAAATAGTGGAACCGAATAATAAATTAAATTACGGTATGGCTCCTTTGAAGTATTTGGTGTTAGTGTGCCCAGTTTTGAATAGGCACGGAAAACAAAAATGAAAAACAGAGAGGCGCTCAATATATTGACGGCCCCAAGTCCAGCTATGAGAAAAACTGATTTTCCTGTCAGGAACAGCATGGATAGGGGGAAGAAATATGTGAATATATTAATGAATATATATATTATTGAATATTTTTTATATTGATTGAGCCCGAGCAGCATTGCTCCGAAGATATTTATCATAACTGACCCAGCTATAGCTATACCGATCAATTTAACTGAAAGAATGTAGGCTGAACTGTGGAAAAAGAGCGCTGCAATTTCCCCTGATGCAAAATACATGAATGTAAAAGCAAGCAATGCAAGCAGTATGGCGAAGGTTATTGTTTGCTTCATGAGTTTCATGATGGCATGGTGGTTTTCTCTAACGAGATGATATGATATATAATGCTGTATACCATTTGAAAGACCGAAAACAAAAACAACTGCCATTATATTCATTATGGCATAGAGTAAGGATATTGATCCGACTATTTCAACAGGCAGCATATGTGCAATGAAAAAATAAAACAAACTAGAGGATATGAACATGGATGCAACAGCCGAATACTGAAACGTGACGCCCGAACTGAATGATTCAGTAATACTACTCAATAACTGGTTATTTAAATTCACAATAAAAACTTATCTATCAAATAGTTACTATCTATGCCATTGCCGAAATTTAAATAGCACATACATCGACCTGTGATTCATGCTTTTGATTTAACCTGAAGGCGGGAAATCTCCTTCTGTGAGGGTGGAGATGAGAGAGTTAACTTTATGGTATGATGTTGGATAGCGATTGTTAAACAAAAATATTTCAATATTAAGATGCACTAATTCTCAACCTTCTGTAGCACCAAGTATTTCTACTTGTGTAATTATTCTTCCGGTTCTGTAGAAAACCACACCGCATTATATAAAGCTAATGTCGTAAATTTCACTGATCTATGTATGCTCGGCCTTACTAGAATTATAAAATTATTCAATACCTGGATTTTCACCAGGCATTTTCTTTTATATGTTATCAGATGCCGTGTTATTGAAACCCGTCTAATCAGTGTTTTATAAGCTTCCAGTCACTTTTGGCAGCAACCTTTCCCTTGAGATTCTGGACGTAATTATACGCGGATAACGCCGCAGTTGCACCCTGACCGGCTGAAATCACTGCCTGCTTATAAGGTGTGTCTGTGACATCACCGCAGGCAAATACACCCATATGTGATGTTCTGCCGAATTTATCCACAACTATTTCATTGCCTTTATTCAATTCAACAAGGTTCTTCACAAAGCCGGTTTTCGCTATGTATCCCATTTCAGCAAATACAGCGGATAGTTGCAAATCAGTCGTTTCTCCTGAAGATTTATTCTTGAATGTCACTGATTCAACGTATTTTTTACCATTAACGGATATAAGGGTGCTATCAAAATATATTTCTTTGTTTTTAATCCCGTTGACAGTATCAATCAACGATTCCTCCCCTGCAAGCTTTTTGGCATTGGTAATGTAGAAAACCTTACCGGCAACTGAAGAAAGATACACAAGAGCTTCAAGGGCATGGCTTCCATTGCCCGCAACGGCGACCTCCTTCCCCCTGAACAGCGGGCCATCGCATATTGCACAGTAGGAAATTCCATGGCCCCTCAATTCGGATTCTCCTGTAACATTAAGGTCCCTCGGTGTTTTCCCGAATGCAAGTATAATGGACAGGGCAGAAAATTCCGACCTCGCTGTTTTGACCTTGAATTTGTCATCTTCTGCATCTATAGACAGAGCCTCATCATACACAAATTCAGTGCCATAATATTCTGCCTGTTCCTTGAATTTATTTGTAAGCTCAAAGCCTCCGATCATATCAAATCCCGGATAATTCTGAATGTCGGTGGTCAGCAGGGCCTGGCCTCCTATATCTTTCGTGATCACCAGAGTTTTCATTCCCTGTCTTGCGGAATATATTGCTGCCGTAAGACCTGCAGAGGCACCGCCGATTATTACAGTATCATAAATTTCCATATATGCCCTTTTATGCAAGGTGTTTAATTTTCTGTGCAAGCACTTCCTTTGGAACCACGCCTATGGACATGTCAACAGGTTTTCCGTTTTTGAAGAACATTATTGTAGGAATGCTCTCTATTCTGAGCTCTCTCGAGGTTACAGGGTTTTCATCCACATTCACCTTTCCGAAGTTTGCAACATCTGCATATTCTTTAGACAGTTCATCAACAACCGGTGAAAGATACCTGCAGGGAGCGCACCAGGCAGCCCAGAGGTCTATAACTGATAGCTTTGGAGAACCCACAAATGATTTAAAGTTTCCATCGTTTAACTCAACCGGCCCTTCTTTTCCTGCATTTTTCCCGAACACATTTTTATTTTCCATTTTTAACACCTCTGAAAACACATACTGATAATGTGTCTCTGATTGTTTCTATATTTATAAAGGGTATATAACTATATTGTATGATATTGTATTAACAGTGCAATATTCTTATATAGACCTTCAAAATATACTAGTATGGGATCATTTAATCAGATTCTGGATGAAAACGCCACTTGTCGTGACATATTTGAATACTTTTTCGATCTTTCACCCAGTGATATCAATGTGCTTTATTCACTGGAAACTGGAAAGCCAGAACCTGTTGATGATATTGCAATGCGATTAAAGAAGGATCGTACTACCGTATTCAGATCTCTGCAACGCCTTGTGGGATCTGGGCTGGTTTCCAAGAGAAAACAGTGCATGCAAAAAGGTGGGTATTATTATTCTTATTCACGGATCAGTCCGGAAAAAATAAGCGATGTAGTTAACAAAAAGGAAAAAGAGTTTCACATGGTGCTTCAATGCCTTTTAAAAGACATAGATCATGAATTCAAGGCATAAACTCAAAAATATTTATATGAATTGGTTATTGTTATTTGCATGATAAAAATTCAGTCAGAAAAGATAATTCCCGACGAAATTATTAATAGTGTAAGAAACAAGAGTGCGGGGGCTGTTGTATCATTTCTGGGCACAGTACGTTCTGAGGATGAAACATCCAGCGATATTATAGCACTAATTTACGAGGCATATGATGAGATGGCTATCAAAAAAATAGGTGAAATTATAGACGAAGCCAGACAGAAATATTCAATAATAGATGTTTCAGTAGTGCAGCGCACGGGCAGGGTCAATTTGAAAGAGGATTCTATAGGTATAGCGGTATCTGCCATGCACAGAGGGGATGCTTTCAGGGCGTGCCAGTATATTATTGATAAAATCAAAATAATTCCCCCCATCTGGAAAAAGGAGGTTTACTCTTCCGGAGAAGTCTGGAAATCAGAGACCTTGTGATTCTGGAAATAGCCTTTTCTTCCAGCTATTAAAGCCATAACCGTAAAAGAAGTGACTATCAGAAACAGAATAACTGTATTGATCCCCAATCCCACAACTATCAGGATAGCACCTGCGGTCAGGCCGCTTACAGCCTCTGTTAGTTTGTTGAACATATAATTCCAGCCGTTTCCCACACCCCTGTAATCTGTGGGTATGAAGTCATTGAGCACGGCATTATACGCCATGGGCCCTGCGTAATTCATAAATATTATAACTATGGAAAGGGGAATTACCAGATATACTGG
The DNA here is from genome assembly GCA_021820565.1 of Thermoplasmata archaeon. Taxonomy (GTDB): domain Archaea; phylum Thermoplasmatota; class Thermoplasmata; order Thermoplasmatales; family Thermoplasmataceae; genus Ferroplasma. The sequence goes on along the minus strand of JAKADL010000016.1, from coordinate 14,509 downwards.
TAGTATATGATCAAATACCAGGAAAAGGGCAAATATGGATATGGACGCAACTACTGCGGGAATCACTGCCGATCTATAAATACCGAAATGCTTTGCTATGTGTGGTGATAAAAATGCCCCCAGAAAACCGAAAGAATATATTATAGCATCGGCTTCAAGAACCTGGTCAAATGCGAAGAATTTCAGTAGAAGCAACATATATGTAATATAAAATGCAAAGCCCCAGCCTATGAATCCTACAATGCCATTCAATGAAAATGTAAAAATAAGTTCCCTGTTCAATCCTTTATGAAAGAGATTTATAAGGTTTTTTAATGTTATGCGATCTTTTTTTGACCCCTCGTCAATAGTTAAATCCTCACCGTATACCTTCTTTACAACGTCCCTGGTTTCTTTATATTTACCATTTCCGTAGAGCCATACAGGTGTTTCTGTCATTTTCGTTCTGAGCAGAAGGATAACTGCTGCAAATATACCTCCTATCACAAAAATATAGCGCCAAACGGAATCATTGTGTATTTCGCTTGTGAGAAGGAAGACAGAACCGACAGCAATTAATGCAACCACTGAAAAGCTATAGGCCCACAGTGAATAATAGTGGTTTCTCTGTCCCTTGCTGATATATTCGTAAATATATGAAAATCCCGTCGCCACATCACTTCCGATGGAAAATCCCATTATGAGCCTGAAACCGATGAATTCAAATATATTGGTTGATACTGCAATAAGAAAAGAGAAGATAACGAATATGGCCATGTTATAAATCAAAAGCCTTTTCCTTCCGAATTTATCAGTAAGGTATCCTCCCAGAATTGCGCCGGCTATGGCACCTATATTGGCAGCTGCCACCGAAATACCCAGGATTATTCCCGTAGGAAGAAAATCGGATTTGAAGAATGTCAGTACAAAACCAAAGGCAGTTAAATCCCAGACATCAAGAAATACACTGGATGATGCAATTAGAACCATATAAATTCCCTTGACATTATTGTGTTTATATACATAATCGGCTACAGCATTTGCCTGCATAATTCAGTAATAATCAATTTGTTATAAATCTTTGTCGGTTATTTCAGAGTCCAGGGATATGAAAAATGTTAATAACAGGATTGATTTACATTTATCATGCAAAAATCAACAAGTGCCGCTGTGACTGAACTTATTTCCGGGCTCGGAAGCAAGAAAATTCTCACTACTGCGGAGGAACTGGTACCATTCATGAAGGATGCCTCATATATATCGGGAAAAATGCCGGTTGCGGTCTGCCTTCCTGAGAATGCAGGAGAAATTGCTAAAATTCTGAGTATTTGCAATAAGCATAGACTGGATGTAACAATACGCAGCGCCGGGACTTCCCTGACAGGGTCTTCCATCAGCGGTTTCCCCGGGGTTATAATAAGTACCATGAATTTAAACAGAATCCTGGAAATAAATACGTCCTCCAGATACGCTGTCTGTGAACCGGGGGTAAGGCTTGATAAACTGAACCAGGAGCTAAAGAAATATAATTTCTTCTATCCCCCGGATCCGGCAAGTTCCAGGGCATCAACAGTTGGCGGGTCCTTATCAACCAATGCTGGTGGCCTCAGGGCGGTGAGATACGGTGCAACCAAGGAATGGGTACTGGGCATGGATGTTGTTCTTCCAGATGGGCATATCATCAGAACCGGTGAATACACCCTGAAAAGAAGTGCCGGATATGACCTCACTGCACTTATGATAGGCAGCGAAGGAACTCTTGGAGTGGTAACAAAGGCTATACTGAAAATAGAGCCGTTGCCGGAATCCACTGCCAAGATAATCGGTTTTTATAAGGATATCGAAAGTGTCGGTAAAACCATGGATAAAATTAAGAGTGCGGGCATTACTCCATTAATAGCTGAATTTATGGATCTTGGTACAATAAATTCTATCAGAAAGGGCATGGGACTCGAAATACCCGAATATACCAAGTTTTTATTGATGGTGGATGTGGATAGCCCTCTTGAAGCCTTAAACAGAAAAATTGAGAGTGCCAGAAACATTTTCAAAGAATTTACCGGTGACGTAAATGTTATAACAGACATAAAGCGTATGGATGAAATTTATGCTGCAAGAAAGGGTGCATATTCTGCACTCCTTGATTTGAGAGAAAATAACAACCAGCTGATTGTAATCGGTGATGTGATAGTCCCATCCAGTGAACTTGCAGGTGCAATGACGGAAATAGAGAAATGTGTCAGGGATGACGGAGTGAAAGCCACACTTTTCGGACATATTGGAGATGGAAACATACATGCGAACATTTTCATGGACAATACAGAGGAGGGAAGGAAGAATATGGAAAAGCTTCAAATGGACATAGCAAAGGTGGCCATCACCCATAATGGCTGTGTTTCTGCCGAACACGGGATAGGCACAGAAAAGAACAGGCTCCTATATGAAGAATACCTGGAGCGAGATTCCCTTTATACCCTTGAAATCATGAAATCTATAAAAAAGGTGTTTGATCCTAATAATATACTTAACAGAGGCAAGATTTTTTATGAACCTGATTGAAAAGATTGAGAATATAACAGATAAATGCATCAGCTGCGGTTTCTGTGAAAGTGTATGCCCCACACTTGGAGCCAATGAATATAACTCGGTTTTCGGGGCACGGGGGCGGGTTATACTGGCCGATTTTGCATTGAAGCACCCGGGTAACAATATGGAACTGGGGGATTCATTTTATTCATGTCTGGACTGCTATGCATGTGTAAATGTGTGCCCTGCCGGCGTCAATGCGGGCGTGGTAAGTGAATTAATGAAAGAATATATAGTATCAGGGGCATCGGGAAACAAGAATCCTATTGCAGAGCTTATAAAGGACAGTATAATAAAATATGAAAATCCACTGGGCCTGAAAAAGGAGGCAGCAGAATGGGCATATGGTATAGAATTCAATAAAAGTGACACTGTAATCATTACCGGGCATATGTACCAGATGATGCCATATACAAGGGCAATTAATAAAGTGAGGAAGTACATTGATGAGGCAGTTGTCAGGGGAATCGCTTCGGCTATTAAGAATCATATTCCATTAATTAAACTATCGAGGCATTTCTATGATGCGGGACTTAGAGAAAAAATGAACAGGGATCTGAAAAATATTGTATCAATGCTTAAAAGTTCTGGTGTGGAATTTGATTACCTGGGCAGCGATGAACCTTATCCGGGCATGTTCCTTTATGATCTGGGTTACATGGAAGAATTTAAAGCATATGCCCTGAAAGTATATAATTTACTGAAGGAAAGAGGGATCAAAAAAATAATTACTGTTGACCCACACACACATGATCTGTTAATGAATGTATATCCGGAGTATATTCCGGAATTTGGCATAGAAGTTGTTTATTACACAGATCTGCTGAATCTTAAATTCAAAAAATTCAACGGTAATATCACCATCCAGGAGCCGTGCCATATGGTACTCCACAATAATAATTTCAGGGCTGTCGATATTCTCAATTCAATTGCCGATGTCAGGATGGCTGACAGGAATGGAAAATTGAATATGTGCTGCGGGGGACCTGATGAATTATTATTCCCTGAAAGCGCGAAAAAGATATCCGTGCAGCGTTATGCTGAATTGAAGGAAAAATCGGATAATGTTATCACCATATGCCCACTCTGCTATAATAACCTGGCTTATGATAATAAGGTGGAGGATTTTTCTGAGTTTGTTATAGACATGATATCCAAATGAAATGATACCATTAGCATACAAGTGTATGGAACATTTCATTTTACGGGATAAATATAGTATAAAAGAACCATGAATCATTTATTTTTATCCTGAAAATGTATAATAAATTACTCACCCTCATTTAATTATATACTCATTTCGTAAAACCTTTATAGGCAAGTGTTATACAAAATAAAAGTGATAAAATGCAAGTTGTAAAGATAGGTGGATCAATATTGAAAAATAAGGAAGATTTAATCCTTATAAAACAAAAATTGATGGACTGCCATAATTGCATTATTGTTACATCCGCATTGAAGAATGTAACGAATATGTTGATAGAGGCCTATGAGACAGGAAACACAGGCATTATTGAAAATATTTACAACATGCATATCACAATCATAAACGTATCTGAAGAAATAAAGGAATTACTGAAAAAATTCAGGGATGAATTGAAATTCCTGGTTTCACTGGATAAGACCGTCTCTTTGCGGGACCGTGTCATCTCCTATGGGGAAAGAATGGCCACTGTATTGATTTATAATTTTTTGAAAGATAATGGATTTAATATATCATACATAATAGAACCGTTAATAGTAACTGACTCTGTTTTTGGAAATGCAACATATATAGAAGAAAAAACCTCAGATAAAATTAAGAATACCGTTTTTGGGGATTTAACAATAGTTCCGGGATTTTACGGGTCAACAGAAGATGAGCAGATAACCACTGTTGGGCGGGGAGGAAGTGACTATACTGCAATGATATTCGCATCTATACTGAACTGTAATGTAAGAATAATAACCGATGTCCCCGGTATAATGACATCAGATCCCAGATTATTTTCATATTCTAAAACACTCCCGGAAGTTTCACTGAGCGAAGTCCTGAAAATGTCACATTTCGGGGTCAAAAATTTCAATTACAAGACCTTTACACCGGTCATAGATATGGATATAGAAATAACGGTTGAATCCCTTTATGAGGATGGACTCACGAGAATTACCAGGAAACCGGTTAAATCGGTTAAATGTGTAGCCCTTACATCCTATGGATCCACCGGAAATAAAAATCTTCTGGTCTTCATAGGCCATGGAATATCCGATCCGGCAGTCAGTGAGAATATACTCTCGGTTATAGGACATGAACATCTATACCATATGGATTCCCTTTCACTGTCGCTTCTTCTGGACGAGGATCTCGTAAATAATAAAAAATGCTTCCAGGAGGCATCTTTATGGATAAAATAAAGGTTTCCTTGCTTGGTGCAACCGGTATGGTCGGCCAGAAGATGGTGAGGTTGCTGGCAGATCATCCATATATAGACCTTGTTAAATTGAGCGCCTCCGATTCCAGGACCGGGAAAGAATATGGAAGGACGGTTAACTGGATAGAGCAGGGGCCGATACCGGAAAGATACAGAAATATGCGTATGGTGTCGTCCACGCCTGAAGACCAGAAGGATGTTGATTATGTTCTTTCAGCCCTTCCCCCTGAAGCGGCAGAAGGTGTTGAGGTTGAACTTATCAAGAATGGCATAAATGTCATATCCAACGCATCTCCTTTCAGGATGTCCAAGGATATTCCTTTACTGAACCCTGAACTAAATTTTGAACATTTAAAAATACTTGAAGAGAGGGATACAAAATATGTTAAAAATCCGAACTGCACTTCGGCTATAATGGCCATGCCTCTTGGAGAAATACTTGACATGCCATATAAAAGAATATCAATTGTTTCCATGCAGGCCATAAGCGGAGCAGGATATTCCGGGCTACCTTATATGTCCATAGACGACAATATCATACCGTATATACATGGAGAAGAGGAAAAAATACCGGCAGAAATCTCTAAAATGTATGGATCTGTCAGGGATAATAATATTGTAAATAGGAAAACTAGGATAAATGTTACATCTGTCAGGGTACCTGTAAAAATTGGACATATGGGCATTATCAATGTTGAACTGGATGAGGAACCCGACCTGGAAAAACTGAAGGAAAAGATGAAAAATTTTGCTCCGCTTAAGAGGTTCAGCGGACTTTATAGTGCACCACCACATCCGATTATAGTACATGAGGAGGAGGACCGCCCACAGAATGCCCTGGACACATTCAATGGAATGGAGGTTCATGTGGGGAGAATTTCATACAGGGACGGAATTCTCAGAATGGTGGTGCTTGGCAATAATCTTGTGCGAGGGGCAGCCGGAATAACAGTATTGACAATGGAAACCATGAAACAGATGAATTTAATATGATTTAAGATAATCTATAATGCCGGTCAGATCATTTTTCAAATTTATTTTGGATATCTTTAGGAGTAGCTCACTATCTGAATTGAATGCTATGAAGTTTGGCACAGCCCTGAACATTGAATAATCAGACTCGGAATCTCCAACAGCAAGGCATTCTTCAGGTTTTATCCCGTGGATGGACATAACGTCTTTCATGACCAGATCTTTTTTCATGGGATCAACCTGGATGACACCATCCGGAATTATAATACCGCTGCCGTCACATGATATTCTATTGGCATATGCCTCATTTAGGCCATAATCACGTAAAATTCTGTCCGATAACCACGATATGCCACCGGATACAATAACAGATAATATGCCGTGATTCTTCAGATAATTCATTATTGTGCCCAGGCCACTCACCGGCTTGATTTCATCCAGTATGTTTTTTATAGTTTCGCCCCTGATGTCCGGGTATTTTTTTATCCACTGGCTTAAATCAAGCCTGAAAAAATCAGGATAAAGCAATTCACCGTTCATATATTTTTTATAATTTTCTCTGTTATTTATTCCCAGTCTATTATTGACATAAAACCAGCTGCTTTTTTCAACAGTAAGTACCCCGTCCATATCAAAAAAAATGAGTTTGATCATATCAATATGTCCTTGAAAAAGCCGAAACCTTGCCCGGTTTTCCACATACAATGCATGGACCGGCCTCATTGTCATTTCTGACAATTCCCAGTGCTGTTTTTTCTGATAAGGCTTCTATCCGGTCAGAGCATTCTTTATTTCCGCACCAGTATGCTGTAACCATTTTTTCCTCATTGATATTTTCAATATTATCTATGAAAACCCTGTTATCATTGTAAAATTCGGAAGCATGTTTCTTGATATCCTGGTTGACATCCCGGAGGTAACTGTATATATTGTTTAATTCATCTAAGGAAATCTTTATCTTTTTCTTTCTGGTTCTCATTGAAATGGTTACAGTATTATCCTCTACCTCCCTTCTCCCTATTTCTATTCTCAGGGGAACGCCCTTCATCTCCCAGTCATTGTATTTATAACCGGGTGTATAATCACGCTCATCTATCCGGCATCTTACTCCGATGGATTTTAATATATCCTGGATTTTTGTAGAATATTCCAGGATTTTATCGTATTCATCCCCCTGTATAGGGACTATTATAACCTGGACTGGTGCAAGTTTGTATGGCAGTATTAAACCCTTATCGTCTCCATGGATTCCTATTACGGCAGCAAGCAACCTCTCACTTAACCCGAAAGTTGTCTGTGAAACAAATTTCATATTTCCTTCATCATCAAGGTACCTTATTCCATAGTTTCTGGCAAAATTTTCTCCGTATTCATGAATTGTTCCTATTTGCAGGGATCTCGATCCAGGCATAGGAGTATCGAATGCAACAGAATACATGGCTCCAGGGAATTTATCCCATTCAGGCCTGATATCCATTGAAAAGCTTATGCACAGGTCCTCTGAAAGCTTATCCATTATTTTGAGATAATTCTCCATCTGCAGTTCTGCATCCTCGAAGTCTTTATGTGCAGTATGTGCCTCATAAAAATGTATCTCCCTGACACGTATAAATGACCTTGTGTGCTTTGTTTCATATCTATAAACGCTTACAATCTGGAAAATCCTGAAGGGTAAATCTGTATGTGACCTTATCCATAATGGAAACATCGTGTACATGGCAGCCTCACTTGTTGGTCTCAACGCAAGATCTATATCCAGTGGCGTTGTCCCCCCTCGTGTTACCCAGTAAATTTCATTTTCAAATCCTTTTACGTGCTCGAATTCGACTTCCAGCTGTTCCCTTGAAATAAGTACAGGAAAGCTTACTTCATTGATTCCGCCATCCTCTGAGTAATCCCTCAAAAGGCTGTCGATGGATTGCATAATCTTTAATCCATATGGTAACCATACGTTCATTCCTTTTATCAAATAGCGCTTATCGCTGAGTCCGGCAATGTCAATAATTTCATTATACCATTCACTGAAATCGGTTTTTTTGTTTTCCATCAGGGATTTATCTTTAACCATTATATATTATTTTTTAGAGGCCTGGCTGTATAGATAATAAGTATTTACCCATGCATAAATATATAGTATTATCAATCCGCCTGTGAAGATCAGAATAGAATATACAAATAACTCTAGTTTTGTGTATAGCCAGAGCATGTAATCCGAAAATGTGGAAACACCCACCGGAAACACATAGGCCCAGACGGTCATTGATTGCCTGCATTTTATGTGTGTTATAGCTATCGCCCCCGACACTAAGAATAGGAAAAGATCGAAACCCCAGAGCATCATGGAAAAATCTATTGCAAGATTTGCCGGAACCTGAAATAAACCAATGTAATTGAACAGCGGCATGAACATGATATTTATTATGAGCATGCTGGAAGCTCCAACCGGGATCATTGCAGCCGGTGACGTCTGAACATAATTTGGCCTGTTGCTTATATGGGATATGTATGCAGATATTCCTACAAATAAGAACTGGAAGAATGAGATGCCGAAACCCACCATTGTCATTATATATACTATCTGCAGGATATTTGTGCTATAGTACCCGGCAATGGGTGGGGTCAGCAATACCGAGGAGAGTATTATATTGGCACTTAGCACAATAGATGGTACAAGTATGGCATATGTCACCTTATCAAAACTGTACTTATTTGTATAAAGATTATAATTGAGCACTATATTTACCAGAATCACGAATAAATAAAAGAATATGAACAGGTAGAAGAATAGGTATGCCACAAATGAGCTGATTCCAACATAGGCAGTGTAGAAAAAAGCAAAGGCATAGTAAAGGACACCCAGGAAGGCAAGGAAGCTGAGTTTTGTTATATCGTTGTAATCTTCCATTATCAACCTTTTATTTTTGATATACCGGTATAGCCACGATGCAAATACAAAGGCGAAAAATGCCAGAACTATGAAATATATTATTTTTCCGGCATCAAAAATGAACTGGTTATGGAATACCAGGTATATTATGAAAAAGGCAAGTGATATGGAAAGTGTGCCGAGGACAACAGGAAACCAACCAGAATCTAAACCTTTATAGGACATATACCGGTATATAATTCAGGCATTAATAATATTCTCGATAACTTTCCGGGAACAAGTTTGAAAAAATATATTGGCAATGATTTAATAAATCCTTATGGATGGCAATGAATTCCTTGAATATGCAGAAACAAGAGAATTAAGAAAAATTACTGGCCCTCCCTGTGACTGGTTAAAAACATACAATTTAAAATCCTGGGGTTTCCGGCAATATGGTAAAACCGAGAATGCATATGACTCGTTTAAAATCGGGGATGTTTTTGTATTCCATTCCATGAAGCAGGAATATCTGCCGGTAGATCCGGGAATAAAAACAGGCATAATAGGTGCCGGAATACTTTCTAATAAGAGAATTATTGAAAATGAGCCTTCCGACAATGCTTTTACACCGGAGGGCTATAGACCTATAAAAATATACTTTTCAGATATCTGGTTCTTCGGAAATACTGATAGAATTGAAAATGAAAGTATTGCTGATAAAAAGCAGAAGGGTATGAATTATATTCTCAGGGATATTTATAATCTTACCGGCAATATAATTTCATTTCATGAAATGAGGGAAAACAACTGTACAATTTCTACCCAGGGAGCGGTTTCAAAAATTTCTCCTGAAAAATCTACAAGGCTATTAAAACTAATAGCTTCCAGATTGCATTGATACATTGTTCATATTTTTTAAAAAATAAATAATCAAATGAAAAAATCAGGCCGGTGGGATATCTTTTGACGTTTCCCTGACGATGGCAAAGGTTTCCGCATACAGGAACCCGATTATTATCCAGGCGAAGAAAAGATACTGTATTATCAGGGATATACCAGGCAATGAATCTATCAATATGAATATTGATATGGTTACTGCAACGATGCCAGCAGTCAACTCCTTTATACTCCTCTTCGCTTTTCTTGTGGCAATTTTGATCAGGGAAAAATCTGCAGAGGAATGTATTATCAAATTCATTAATCCCGCTAATGCACCAAGTGCCAAGAACGTAGCATATAATCCCATAAAATGCGTCATTATACTCAGCACAATAACGAATATTGCTGCTATCAGCAATTCCGAAAATACAGGTTTCCCTCTATATTTTTTTGAAAATATTTTTGGAAATCTTCCATCCTCACTCATTGCACCAAATGTCCTGGAATTGGCAAGTATGTAGGCAATACCGCCAAGAATGCCATCGCTCAATGCTATTATAGGTACTATGATTATTCCCAGGATACCGAAATGGGTTATTAGATAAATTATCAGATTGCCTGTGAAATTCAGTGAACCCAGCGAATAAAAGAATAGGGTTGCAAGAAGCCCTCCAAATATAACAACTGTAATTGCTGCCCTGCCAATAGCCTTGCTGTCCTTTGCATCACCTCCAAGTGGAGCAATTGATCCATAACCAGTGGGAATGCCAAGACCGAATATTACGGCCACCAGAAGATACGGTGAGTATATTACAGGATTGTAAAAATGCCAGCCTGAACTATGAAGAAATATTATGGATAATACAACTATTATTATCATTTCAATAGTAGACATTACCATGGCATATTTTGCTGAAACCTTTATTCCCGCTATTACCATTGTGGATGCAAGCAGGGAAACAAGCAATACTGTGAAAATCTGGCTGATGCCGAGAACATATGATAGTACATAGGCTCCACCGGCAAGCAATGTACCCCCATAGGCGAGGGCATATAATAAATAGGACCAGCCTGTTTCTATGCCTAAACCGCCGGATAACCCATACAATGCGTATATATAATATCCACCACTCCTGTGGTATCTTCTGGAAAGAAAATAAACCACTATTCCATTGAAGAAAACTACAATCGTTGCAATCATCATGGCAAGTGCCCCTGCAGTTCCAACCATAGCTATCATTACAGTTCCGAACGTTAACAGTGAAATGAAAGGCGCCTGTCCTCCAAAAGATATAAAAAATAGTTCTGGGAATGATAATTTCTTTTCATTACTTTTTATGCTGCCCATGATTTTATCCATATTATTTTCCATATGATCTCACCTTCATTTTTTTAAACTCCAGAATATCAATAATTAAACTCAGTTTTTAACACCCAAATAAAAATGCAAATGACTTCCTTAACATTTAAAATATATAAAATTTAAAAAATCACTGGTTAACCTCTGTATGTGTTTTAACATACTGATGAGCGTCCAGCATTTCAAGTATTATAAATCCTAAAATTATAAAGCCCAGAACAAGTTCTATCATGTATGTATCTGATGTCAGAAGTGAGTAAATGAAAACGAATCCTGAGACTATTATCCCGAGAATGCCAATGCCGAATTCTCTTATTCTTCTCTGCGCTCTAACAAGGTTTTCCTTGAATAATGAGAAGTTTGCAGTCAGATGAACCATCAGATTCCCCAGTCCAGCAATTGAACCTAACGCCAGGAATATCACAAAGGAATTTACAAATACCAGGGTAGGCACAAGGATTACCGCGGCTGCAATTAAGGTTATTATTCCTGCTATGACAGGTGTGCCTCTCTTGCTGTGCAGTGTGCTCAGGGCCTTGCTGATAACCCCCCTTTCTGACATGGCATATAGATTTCTGGAAAATGCTGTTAGAAAAGCCAATGAACCCAGAATTCCGTCATTTATTGCTGCGAATAACAGTAAAGGTAAAGCTATAGGTCCGGCTATTCTATCCATTATAGTAATAACAGGCACGTTAGATGATACAAGTGCAGAGAATGAATGTGTAGCAATTCCGTAATCAACTAATGAATATAGAACCAGTGCTTCAAGGGTCCCACCTATAATTATTACGAGAATTGCGGCTTTCCCAACATTCCTTTTTGCATTTTTTACCTCACCTGAAACCGGCGTAATAGCACCGTATCCCGTAGGTATGCCGATAGCGAATAATATTCCGAGGAATATTATAGCCGGGGATGGAATGCTGGTAAATGGATTATATACCAGGAAATGGGCACCATAAAATCCTGCTGCTATAACTCCCACCAGAACAATCAATTCAAGGCTTGCAGAAAATACTGCATATTTCGAGGATGGTCTTATTCCCAGCAAAAGAAATGATGCCGTGGGAATGAACACTATCAGGAATGCTACCAGTGGTGGAATCACTATATATGGTGGAACTACATATGTCAGTACAAATATTGATCCGGTAATGTAACCTCCTGCGTATAATAGTGAATAGAAAAGGTATAACCAGCCTGTTTCAAATCCGAATCTATGTGATAATGCCTTATAAGCATAATTAAAGTATCCTCCTTCTTCGTCATGCTTTCTTGAAAGATAATACACACCTGCCCCGTTTATCAAAACTACTAAAGTTCCTATGATAAGTACAATTGGAGAGAAGAACAGCGTCAGTATCAATGCTGCAGTTGCATATGTCAACATCGAAAGAAAAGGTGCCTGGCCTCCGAACGACATAAAAAATATGTCTGCGAATCCGACACTTCTTTTTAGCTTACTTTTACTTTCTATATCTATATCCTTAATATTTTTGACATTTTCCATTTTTGCTCTTAAAGATACAGACATCGGCCGTATATAAATTTTATGGGTTACAGTACCATATATATTTGACTTGACAATATAATTAATAACTATAAACATTTTAAATAGTTTTTTAATATTTGCTTTATATTTATGTAAAAAATTCAAAATTACTTAAAAATTCATTTATTTTGATTTCTCAAAATTCAGGTCATTATGTAGAGCAGCTAATACAAGATATCTAGATATAGACACTCCTTCCATCAGAGCTTTCTCTTCTATTACAGCCTTTTCGTCTTTTCTAATATACACACTTATTTTGTTATATTTTGTAGAATTTATCATATTAATACAAATACTTGATACTTTATAAGCTTTGTTAACCGGGTAACTCAGAAATGTTCCATATTCCCCAACTATGTTTTGACCGATAAAAATATTATAGAAAAATGTCACTGGATTATGGCTATATGTAGTTGTATTTTTTTAACGCTCTTGTTCGGTGCACAATTAACCTTGTGCAATTTATATATTTCTAAAATCTCCTCTAGATTGGACATAAAAATTAAGTAGATACTACAGAATTTATTCTAAAAACTATTTAAACCCCTAATTTTTTTAATTACTTGCCATACCATATAAAATGCTCCGGCCGGGATTTGGACCCGAGTCGGGGGATTGAGAGTCCCTAATGCTTGGCCTGGCTACACCACCGGAGCTCATGACCAATATTACTTTTTTCTATTTAATATATTCATTTAACTGGAGAAGCGGGAAGCTCCATGCCTTAGTGTGGAGAGGATGTCACTACGGGAATTTGCTACTTTTTTATTGTATTTTTCTACACCTCCTTTATTTATGCTTTTAATAAGTTTGATAATAATCTTTTAGTTAGGAAAGGCTTTTTACTATGATTTCAATATGTAACTATGAAACCCCTTACCACTAAAATAGTTGTAATCATAGTTGCCGCTGCTATAATAGCACCCGCAGCGTATTTTGCATATATATACTACGATAAATCTAACGTTTCACCATCACTGGAACCATTTGAATATATCCCTGGTAATTCTACGATGATTTCAACAGTAAATTCCAACGGGTCAGAATATTATATATTTATGGATGATAATAGCCTGGGCATAGTGGCAAATATATCCTCTGCAGCTTTAATAGATTCAAATTTAACATCATCCAGTTCCCAGAATGCTGCGGTGGATACTAATTCCGGAAACATATTTTCAGGTGCCAATGTTAAAACAACTACGTATGATAGTGTAACAGTTTATGAAATTAAAAATGTTAATTTAACCGTAATACTGGGAAAGATCCTGGGAGATAATTTAAGCAACAGCCTGATAAGTCCGGACGTCAATGTATTTGCCTTTGAAACATCCGGCAATTTTGTAGTGCTAGGAGAAGAGAATGCCATAAATGCTTCTATTTCGGTGCATGCAACTTCAAAAGATGCGGTTGGCTATAAGAGTTATTTTAACCAGTCAGCCAATATTTCTCTTTATTATAAGGTAAACAGTACCGTTCCCACAATCAGTTACATAACACTTAATTCCACTAGCAATAGAACATATGTCAATGTAATACCGGCGAACTCCCTTGACCTCCAGGTGGATGAACTTGCAATAAAGGCAGCCCTTTCCAGCAGCAAGGTTACTAATGTAACTGGTGGAAAATATACCTTAAATACATCTAACGGTGTAATACATATTGAACTTTATAAGGGAATAGAAAGCATACCCGGTATCCTCAAAGTATTAAATACGACCACTATATAGGTGTACATATGTCTAAAACCATTATTATTTATTTACAGTATATAAAAAATTATTACAGATCCAGAAGTTTCTTTCTCATGTTATTTCTTATTCTGTTAATAGGAGCCATGATGACTTATTTTTCTTTTAGATATGTTAACGACCTTCCTGCATTCCTTGGCGGGGCTT
>JAKADL010000015.1 GCA_021820565.1 Thermoplasmata archaeon | reverse complement strand
TGAATGCAGATAATATTATAGCAACCACTATTATTGCAAATGACATTATCAGGGCGGAGTGAAGCCCGACCATGAATTTAGCAGCCAGTGTTCCGATGATATCATGCAGCCCCAGAAATACTTCAAATGCAACATATCTTGGCACGGTAAGTGAAGCTATTGTAATAGCCAGAACGTAGCTTATAAGTGTTCCTATATTGGCGAAAGTACGCAATAATCCGGATGATAGTCCGTAATAACCCTGAGGCGCATTTGCCATAACGGCACTGTTATTTGCAGGATAAAAGAGGGAAGAACCACTGCCCCCAAGAATAGATGCTATTATAACGAAATACAGTGGTGTGGTTACAGAGAATGTTAAATAAACCAGTATACCCGCAAGCATTAAAAATAGGCCGGAGGTTGCTGGTATCCTCGCTCCTATTTTGTCTGTAAGCCTTCCAGCAAACGGTGCTATACATGCACCCAGCACGTATCCTGGTACAAGCAGCAGGGATGCGTCCAGCGGGCTCAAACCCCGTATGCCCTGAAGATACATTATAACTATAAAAATAACAGATAAGTATCCCATACTCTCAAAAAATGATGCAAAAAGGGAGAAATTAAATATCCTGTTAGTGAAAACATTCATATTTATAATAGGGTTTTTCACTCTTTTTTCAATAAAAATAAAGAGAACAAGTATAATGAAGCCAGATACTATTAAAATTATATTGAAAGCATCAACTCCTACACCAGTTATATTTGCAGCACCGTATGTTGTCAGTGTGAGTGCAGCCAGTAATGACATTAATCCGGGAATGTCAAAATATGTCTTTGTTGTTTTTCCACTTTTTATATTCTGAATTCCAAGTATCGTTGCAACAATGCCTATAGGAATATTGATATAGAATATATATTGCCACCCGATGAATGTTGTAATCACCCCGCCCACAAGTATTCCCAGAGTTGCTCCCGTTGTATAGCCAATTGCGGTATATCCATAGGCCCTTCCACGCTCGTTGGTGGATAAAGATCAGCTATGAGCGCCCCGCTGTTAGCCTGCATGAGTGCACCGCCAAAGGCCTGTAATGCCCGGAACCCGATGAGTTCATCAATACTGAATGATGTTCCTGCCAGGGCTGATCCAACTGTAAATATTACAAATCCGGAATTATATATTTTTGATCTGCCGAATGAATCCCCAAATCTTCCCAGCTGTGTTGTCATAACTGCTATTATCAGAAGATAAATAATAATAACCCAGATTGTTGTATCCAGATTTGAATGCAAATCCAGTGTAATATCAGGTAATGCAAGAATGACTGCTGTTGTGTCAATACCGGTCATCATCAGGCCCAGAACTATTACAAATAGTCCTATATTCCGTTTCATTGATTTATTATTATATACCCGTATTTAATAATTATTTAGGACTGAAGTTTTTCTCTGGGGCATCTGGAAATTGGGAGATCATCTAAAATATTATTTAGTAAAGTTCAATGCACTACTATGTTGCTTTATTTTGTAAGGCACGGAGAAACATACAATAATGTTGAGGCTGTATTCCCGCTGGATAACACAGAACTCACGGAAAAGGGTAAGAAAGAGGCTTTTGAAGCTGGGAAATATCTGAAAGAAATCAGGTTCGATGCAGTTTTCAGCAGTCCTATTTCCCGTGTACAGGATACATTGAAAATAATGGGATATGAAAAATATACCGTAAATCCATTATTACGGGATGTGGGCACAGGCGATCTCACCGGCAAAAAAATAGCTGAAAGAACGGCGAAAGATCCTGAATGGTATGCAACCTTTCAGGACGATGTTGAAAATAAATACAATGTTGAAAAATTTTCAAGTGTAAAAAGAAGAGTTTTAGAGTTTACGGAATCAATAGCCAGCCTGAATTATAAGAATGTACTGATCGGTACGCATCTCGAACCTATCCGGGCAATCTTTTCAGTCGCGACCCTGACTGAAGGCCTGCCCTTAACGAAACTGGAAATAGGCAATTGTTCAATATCCGTATTTGCAGTTAACGGAAAAACAATAGAAATGAAAGGTTTTAATTGGTATCCACTGGATAAATACAATGATTCAAGGAATAAATCTTTCAATTAAATATACCGTTTTTTAGAAATGACTTACTCAATATGATGATCTGACTTTCACCCTGATAATACCGGAAGCTGAATAATACAGATGAAATAAAAAATATATTGATGAATTATTTCCTATGTTTTTATTCTTACACAAATTTTAGTCTATAAAAGCTCCAGTGTTACGTATAATGTTTTATATTTCCAGTAATCATCAGGAAATACTGTAACCGTAGTTTTATATCCTCTAGAATACTTTAATGATGCTATATAATTAGCACCCGATGAGGGACCGACAAAGTAAGTTATACTTAGCCCTTAGTTCCTTGACGCCCCTGTATGCTTCTTCCTGGGTAACCGTGATGAAATCATCTATATAATTTCTGTATTCATCAATGAGAATATGATGTTTAGACCTGAAGGGATTGCGCAATCCGGGTATATATGATCCTTCTGCCGGCAATACACCTGTTACGTCCACATTTCCTTTCTCATTGAAAAATCTTGAAAGGCCTGTAATTGTTCCACCTGTGCCAACACCGATAACCAGATGGTCAACATCATGGAGCTTTGCGGCTATCTCAGGTCCCGTTCCGTAGTAGTGGGCGTTTGAGTTCATCTGATTTTCATGCTGGCCTGGCATGAAATATTTTTCAGGATTGGTACTCGCCTTTTCTACAGCATAGTTTATTGAATTTTCTGTGCTATTTCCCGGTGTAATGATAACACTGGCCCCGTAACTTTCCAGGGTTTTCACGGTTTCATGGGGTGCAGATTCTGGCACAATTATTTCACTGTTAAAACCCATGAGTTGTGATATTCCAGCAATTGCGATGCCGGTATTGCCGGAAGATCCTTCAATAACTGTCATTCCCTTTTTTAGTTCCCCGGTTTTGACGGCATAGTCCAGCATGAAAAATGCTGCACGATCCTTTATCGATCTGAAACTGTTGTAATATTCAAGCTTTGAATAAATTCCTGTATTCCCCAGTTTGAACAGGGGTGTGTTCCCAATTCCGAATTTATTGGAATCTTCTGCAATTTCGTTTAATAATGACATAGAAGTGAATTGCATTTATTATAATTAAGGTTTGTACAGATTGCATCCTGCATTCAACAAATATCTGGAAGGTTATGGTTCTATTGTATCAAATCCCATTCCTGTTCAGTTTGCCCATATTTATATTCCCATGGATATTGAATACGTACTACTTTCTATTCTTTATTTCAACTGATTTTTATGTACATTTATCCCTTTAGTTTCACATAGTTTTTAAAATTCAAAAAAATTCTTGTACTGTAATTATTTGAGAAATATTTAGATAAAAATTTTAACTCTATTAAAAATGCTTTATTTTCTATCTTCCATCTTTATAAAGTCTCTTTTATCCGGACCGGTGTAAACGGCCCTCGGCCTGATTAATCTTTCTTCTTCCTCTACATATTCTGTTATATGGGCTAACCAGCCAAGAACTCGTGAGAAACCAAACAGGGTGGTAAACATATAGATTGGGAAACCTATTTCGTTGAATACAATTCCAGAGTAATAATCAGTATTCGGGTATATGCCCTTTGCACCGAACTCCTTTACCCCAAGATCTTCCAGTTTTCTGGCGATTTCAAAGTATTTTTTCTGTTCCTCATTCTGGTCCAGTTCAGTGGCCAGTTTTTTGAATATTTTCATTCTGGGATCATATGTTCTGTATACCCTGTGCCCGAATCCCATGAGTCTTTTCTTGCCATCCAGAATGTTTGTTTTGAACCAGTTCTCAACATTGTCCGGATTTCCGATATCAAGCAGCTGTTTATAAGCTGCCTCTGCAGCCCCCCCGTGAAGTGGCCCTTTTAATGCAGCAGTTGCTGCAGTTATGCATGAATACATATCTGAAAGAGTTGAAGATGCAACAAGAGCTGCTGTGGTTGATGCGGGCACTTCGTGATCTACATAGATAACAAGTGCAGCATTCATGGCTTTTACCCTTTTTTCATCTGTTTTTCCGAAGCAATTCATCAGAAAGGCTTCAGCATAATCGTATTTAGGATCCGGGTTCTGTAATTCCATTCCCATTTTATGCCTGTAAATATTGGAAATAATTCCCAGGTTTTCCCCAAGTATAACAGGTACCTGCTTACTGTCATTTTCTTTATCCCACTTGTAATCTCCAGAAGATAGGGATGCAAAGGCCGTTTCCATCATGGTCAGGGTATCAGCCTCTTTAGGGAGAACCGAAATCAGTTCAAGAACATGCTCTGGAAGATTATAATGTTCCTTTATCGATGCTTTGAATTCATCAAGCTGTTTTTTATTCGGGAGTTCACCTCTTGTCATTAGATAGCATACCTCTTCGAAACTGGTATTTTCCACCAGATCATTGACATCATAACCCCGATATCTCAAAACTCCTGCATTACCGTCTATATATGTTAATCCTGTGTATTTTATGAATACATCTTCAAGTCCCAAACTTACTGCCATTTTAATCACTTCCGAACCAATCGGAATTTTTTACATTTGCTAATTCTTTCAATGTCTGGCTCTCCCTCATTAAATCCCTGGTTGACAAAATGCCAGAAACAACTTCATCCCCGGATTTAACAATAAGGTGCCTTATATTATGCTTGCTCATGAGCACGGCTGCCTTTGTTATGGAGTCGTTCTCATGTATGTATATAAGATTTTCTTTTGTTGCAATACTTCCAAGGGGGGCATTCAGAGCTTTACCTTCGGCAATTGCCTTTATGATATTACGTTCTGTTATAATTCCGGTCAGAGAGGAAGCTTCTCCCAGAAGTATAGACCCCTTATTTGCCTCCGACATTTTCTTTGTGCCATCATATACGGTTGCCTTCTCATCCATGTATATAGGCTGCCTCTGCATGATATTTTTGATTTCTAAAGTCATATATTTAATATAGTTCGATTTAATTTAAAGATTATGTTCGGGAAGAATAGCCACTGTACTTAAAATTATTCTATAAAGGATGTCTCACATTGTAGCAACTGACGATTTTCATTATTTCCCTCCTACTATCTCCAAGTTCCATATTTGATATCATCATGAGGTTGTATACAATTACCTTAAGTCCAATTGCATTATCATAACCTCTATTACTTGTGTACCATATATTCTCTGGAGCTATTATACCTTCAAGTGTGGAGAATGTTCTTTCTATCTCCCACCTTATGGAATGCATTAATGAATATTCTTTTCTCAGTTCTATTCCTATCTTTCTGTTTATTGTCAGTATCTCATTTACATTATCTTCTTTATATATTTATATAAGTTATCCATCCGTTATATATCTCTTTACGTGTGTTTAAACTTAAACTATCCATAACCACCTTGATTCCGATCAATTCTATATACTCCTTATGGTTTCCCAGGAATATTCCAGATGAACTATAGGATATATAGAGCGGCACGAGAATCTTAAGAATCTGCTTATCAGAATATTTTATTCTTCTATTGTCAAACGAAACTATATTATCTATTATTCTACATTAAAATTGCCAATTAATGAAATGTTCTAAAAACCGAAATAATTATTTAATTTGTAAATATTCTATGGTAAATGGGAAATAGAAATCTTATAATTTTAATGGTCGGCATTTTATTGATACTGAATGGATATGAAATATATTCCAGATTTGGGTATTTATTTTATCCATTACCATATAATTATTCAGCCACGGTTGTTCGGGCCAGGTTTTATACATCCCTGGATGATGCTATCTTAATTGGGGGTGCAGTTCTTATAAGCTTGGCGATTTACATCACTGTTAAAGAAAAGTACACACTGCCCACATTGAAGCACTTCTATCCAATTCTTGCCATCTACACTGTAATCCTCGCAATAGCAGGTGGGATGATACATTTTATGCCATCAGGATATCATTATCCACATTATGTGGTATTTTTCTATGGCCTTCCTATGTTCACCCCAAATTTTCTTGTTTATTATTCCCGTGTTGTCGGAATATACATATATCCATTTCAGATAATTTCATTAATAGCCGCTGCACTAATAGGAAGTGCCATATTTGCATTTTCACTTGAGGGATTAAAGTTGAAAAAGGCAACGCCCATGTCTATTATTGGGGCAGTTGGAGTCTGCCCGGCATGTGCCACTGGAACTTTCTTCGGGATCGTAATAGGTGCAAGTCCGTTCCTTAGCTCCCTGTATCTGAATCAAATTTATGGAAGCACCGTAAATGAAATTGCTATAAGCATGGTATCAATTGCACTTCTGTTAGGAGTTTTTCTTTACATGATGAGAAAATATCGCATAACATTTAGAAGGCAATAAATTTCTATTTTTCTGTCATTTTGACATCCATTGTTGTATATGCTTTTATACCATGAAATTTATTATTATTTCCTTTCAAAAAGATTTTTAATAGCACTTTGTATATACACCTATGAAAGGCATTAATATTGTTGTTGCTGTGAAGCAGGTTCCGGATGCCGATGATTTGAGAATCGACCCCGTAACCAATAACCTTGTCAGGGAAGGAGTACCCGCGATTATAAATCCACCTGACCTGCACGCCATAGAAGAGGCACTTAGGATCAAAGAAAAATATGGTGGAACGGTTTCTATAGTTTCAATGGGACCACCCAAGGGAGATCTGACATTGAGAGATGCAGTTGCAATGGGTGCAGATAATATATACCTTATTACAGATGCTGCAATGGTAGGATCTGATACATGGGCAACATCCTATACAGTTTCAAGGGGAATAGACAAAATCGGCAAGCCCGATATTATTTTATTCGGAAGAAGGGCGCTTGATGGTGAAACACAGCAGGTTGGCCCGCAGACAGCAATGTGGCTTGGAATTCCTGAAGTGGCATACACTGATAAAATACTGGACATTGACATGAAAACAAAACTTGCAAAACTCCAGAGAACCACGGAATTTGATACCGAAGTTGTTGAAGTTAAAATGCCATTTGTTGCAACTATAACAGAAGGTTCCAATACTCCCCGGGAAGCAACACTGGAAGGTATGATAAAATCGATGACTTTCCAGGTAACCCGGCTTTCAAAAACTGATATTGATGCGGATCCCGCAAAAATAGGTCTGGCAGCATCGCCCACGAAGGTTATAAGAGTAAGACCACCGCCAAAAATGAGAAACCCAGAAATTATTAAAAACGAGGACCTGAATAAAACCGTTGATTTTCTGGTATCAAAAATAAAAGAATCATTAAAGGGTATGAAAGAAATGGAAAATGCCTATGAGAAACCTGATCCAGTAACAAAGGTTGATGATAATATCTGGGTTTACATAGACCACTTTGATGGAAAACTCAATAAAACATCACTGGAAATCCTTGGAGCCGCCAGAAGGGTTGCAGATTTAATGGATACAAAACTTGGAGCAATCATCATTGGGGAGAAGGATGAAAAGCTCATAGATGAATCCTTCAAATACGGTGCCGATGAAGTTTATTACTGTGAAGCAGAGAATGCAAAGAGGTACGATAATGATATATATACGCAGGCCCTGGAAATGATGGTAAATAAATACAAACCGAATTCCATATTCTTCCCTGGAACATATAATTCCAGGGAACTGGCATCCACAACTGCAATAAAAGTTAATACAGGACTTATAGCTGACTGCATAATATTCGATGTGGATGAGAAAGGGCAGTTGCAGGCTACAAGACCGGACTTCGGCGGAAAGGAAACATCAACTATCATATGCCCTAATAACAAGCCAATTATGGTAACCACAAGGGCCGGAGTATTCTCAGCTCTTCCTGAAAGAGAGTTCAAGGGAAAATTAATAAAGGATACATTAAAAAAGGCAGATACCAGATTTAAAATAACAGATTACAAAAATATAGAGAAAACGAATGTCCTGGCTGCTGCACAGGTTGTTGTTGGTGCCGGGAGAGGATTGGTAAACAAAGACAATCTGAAAATGGTTGAAGACCTTGCGAATAAAATAGGCGGCATTGTTGGAGTTAGCAAACCACTTGCAGATGCAAACTGGTACCCGAGAGATAGACAGGTGGGGCAAACCGGCACAACTATCAGACCCAATCTGTACCTGGCCCTTGGCATATCCGGTGCAATACAGCATCTTGTGGGAATTCAGGGTTCAAAGAGGATAATCGCAATAAACAGTGATCCCGAGGCGCAGATATTCGAAAATTGCGATTATGGGGTTATCGGGGATGTTTTCCAGATAGTTCCGGAGCTCATTAAAAAAATTGGTGATATAAATGCTTGATTATGATATAGTAGTTGTGGGTGCAGGGCCTGCAGGTTCGGCTGCTGCATTGAAGGCCGCATCTGAGGGAAAGAAGGTATTGGTTATAGAGAGGGGACCTGAACCGGGATCCAAAAACGTTTCAGGAGCCATGATAAGAAAAGACTATGTGACATCTGTCTTCGGGGAAGATATGCCATTTGAAAGAAACGTGGAAACCATCAAACTTTCTCTGTATAATGGCAACAAACCGGTAAATATAGAATTCCATCCTGAAGGTCTTGTAACAACGGGCAGGCTCAAATTTGATAAATGGCTATCATCGGTATCTGAAAAGGCAGGTGCCATGGTTATACCGAAAACCACTGCATTGAAACTTAACTGGGAAAATGGCATTGCAAAATCACTGACAACAGATCGGGGTGAGGTATCAGCCAAATCATTTGTACTAGCTGAAGGCGTCAACTCCCTGGTATCCATGGAGTCAGGAATAAAGGGAGATTGGACTCCTGAAAATTCCGTACAGGCCGTTAAAATGGTTTATTCCATAAAGAAAGGAGATCTTAACACAATATTTGGCTTTCCAGATGATAATACCGGCATGTCATGGAGAATGATAATGACGGACCCTCTGGTTGCAGGGTTCATGTACACATACAAGGATAGCCTTGCAGTGGGGATAGGATCTCCAATAAAGGAACTTGTTGACAGAAAGATAAGACCAGAAAAGCTTCTTGATGATTTCCTGGAAATGACCGGTATAGCAGAAAAGGTTAAAGGTTATTCTCTCAGGGAGTATTCAGCAAAGATCATACCTGAAGGCGGATTTCCTGATATCAATGTTGCAAAGGGAAATGTTTATCTATGCGGAGATGCACTTGGACTTGTTGATCCATTAACATTTGATGGTATTACTCCGGCAATAGCATCCGGGATAATAGCAGGAGAAGCAGCTGTATACAATTATGACAAAGAAATTTACAGGTACAATTTAATGAAAAATCCTGAAATTTCAAAGATAGCAAAGGAGAGAAAACTTGAAACTGACTTCATGACCGGCAACAAGGCAGGAGAATATATAAATATGGTTTCATCAATGCTTGAAGGCTGGGCATCAGGAGATCTGATGGGAATAAGGAACACCATGGTCAGCAATTACAGAAATCTAATACCTGACCTGATGACTTTTGTTATGAGGATGAGATAAATGAGAACAGAAGAAAAATTATACACACTGAGATATAAGAAAGACGACAAGTCGCATCTTGCAATAAAGGATGTAAACACATGCCTGGAATGCACTGCTAAGTACGGTGAACCCCAGCCCTGTGTTTCCATATGCCCTGCCAATGTATTTTCATGGCAAAACAACAGGATAGTAATAGGTTATGAAAACTGTGTGGAATGCGGTGCATCAAGAATTGCATGCCCCTATGAAAACATAGACTGGAATTATCCACGTTTTGGAAAAGGCATAGCCCTTAGATACGCATAATTCTCTAAATTATTAATTTTTTATTCATAATTTTCACCATTTAAATAATTTATAATTTAAAATCAGGCACCATATGGGAGTTAGAAATTTATTCAAAATGAAATGGATTCAATTTTTATGTTAAGCCATGCATCTATATTGCTACCTAACTTCCCCGGATTTTTATCCCATACAGAAAAATCAGGAAAATGATTATTACCCAGAATACCGATTTTATTCCAGCCAACAGTAATGGAACTCTGTGATGTGTATGTTTTTAGGGATTCTTCCAGAGAAAGCTGCTGGTTTCCACTGTAGATCTCACTGTGTTTTCCGGTATATGTTTTTCTGTATATCGATGAATAAAGGCCGTATACCGGGTTAAATGGTGTTACAGGACTGTCTGAACCATTTGATACCGGAATACCATCAGCCATAAGCGTTTTCACAGGAAATAGGCACTTAGACTGTTCTGCCCCTATATTTTCGGTGATTGCATCACCTATAAAATGAATGAAAGCTAGCTGTGTTTCAACTCCTATATCCAGTCTCTTGAGTCTGCTCATAATATCTTTATCCAGCTTATAACAGTGAACAAGTGAATATGTTGCCGAAGTTCCCTGGTTTTTAATTTCTTCTATGGCGTCCATGGCAGTTACTATTGCTCTGTCGCCTATGGTGTGAATGCTTATATGCTGGCCTGTGCCAGAAAGCATTTTGAGTGCCTTTTTGAAATTGTCCAGATCCCATAGGGGAATTCCTGCGTTTTCAACATTCTCTGGTTTTGCATAGTTCTGCCTCATCCATGCAGTTTCGGAAAGTATGCTTCCATCCATGAACATTTTAAATCCTGAAAATTTTAACTTATTGCTTTCATGGACCTGTTTCCACAGTTCTATTTTTTTACTGGCATCAGGAAGTGAATAAACCGGAAGGACAAATGCTATTCTGATTTTCATTGATCCGTCTGCAGACAATTTGTTCATTGCAGCAACCCTTGTTTGCTCATTAACATCACTGCCTGTGCCACCCATGTCCTTTACGGTGGAAATCCCGGTAGCAGCGTATTGGTCCGATCCGAATTTTATTGCTTCCATATAATCATCCACATTGTACTCTGGTATGATTTTTTTCACAAGATCCATTGCATTTGCCTCGTAAAGTATGCCGTTTGGCTCTCCGTTTTCATATCTCCCGATTTTACCATTGGATGGTGATTCCATGTTTTTCGTTATACCTGCCAGTTCCAGCGCCCGGGAATTGCAAACAGCGTAGTGCTCTGTCATCTGTGTAATGAACACGGGTGTATCTCTGAATACACTATCAATAACCTTCCTATCCGGCAGTTGTTTTTCCTCCATGTCATATTCGTTAATGGCGTATCCCTGGAACCAGCCGTGGATTATTTTATCCCTGTTGTTTTTCAGAAGTTCTATAAATCCCGGGAAAGACCTTATATCTGCAAAATTCACCTGGTATTTGAGCTTGAGAGCAGTAAGTGTGAAATGATTGTGGGAATCTATTAGCCCGGGAGTTACAAATTTGTTCCTTAGATCGATCGCGTCTGGTTTAGTGACAAGCTCTTTTAGCGCTGCCTGTGAAGGATCATAACTGTCCACAATTATGCCATCTTTTGCTACAAAAACATGATCTGAATCATATAACTTATAACCATCGAAATATTCCTTTACAATAATATATTTCTTCTCCATTAATTTCACCTTCACTTTATCCGGCATAATTACTTATGCGGATTTCAATGGATAATTGATATAATTATCATTAATTACTGTTTCGCACTGTGTATGCTTAAACAGGAATGAATAATTTAATTTTTACCCCTGACCTTCTTTGCCATAACATAAACATTATGGTAGTAGTCACAGAATTCTGAAACAGGGCATATATCGCATTTTGGTGACACGGGTTTGCAGATGTTCTTGCCGAATTCAACCAGGACAGGATTAAATTCAATCTGGTATTTTTCCGGTATAATTTTCTTCAATGCTTCCTCGGCATGGTCCGGGTCTTTAGCCTGTATAAGGCCGATCCTGTTGGTCACCCTGAAAACATGTGTATCCACGGCGATTGCCGGAATTCCGAATCCCTGGGTTAAAACTATGTTGGCAGTTTTACTTCCTGTTCCGGGTAATTTTATGAGTTCGTCATGGGTATCAGGGACAATTCCATTGTATTCATGATTTATGATTTTAGCGATTTCAATGATTCTCTCCGACTTGACGTTGCTGAATCCCACGTTTTTTATAATGGCCTTGATATCGGCTGGACTGGCATTTTCAAGACCTTTTGAATCATGGTATTTACTGTAAAGTGATCTTGCAGCGGCATCGGTTACTGCATCCTTGGTTCTCTGTGAAAGGATCGTTGTTATGAGAATCCAGAAAGGTGAATCCGTAAATTCAAAGTGATGCTCCGGTGAAACCTCTCTTATCCTGAGATATATTGTTTCAAAATCTTTCATGGAAAGTATATAATATAACTATTAATAAAGATATGATTAATTTTAAAAATATTTGTTGATATCAATAATATTCTTGAAGCTCCCTTATCCCGGTCTTTTTGCTTGAAATTATGGAATCTATCAGTTCACCTGCAAATTTTATGTTTGTAATCAGCGGGATATCCTTTTTTATTCCAAGATTTCGTATTGAAAAACCATCACGTATGGAACCGTATGATTCTGAGGGTGTATTTATTATCATTGAGATATCCTCATTCCTGATAACCTCGCTTATACCGGGCAACCTCAGGTCTTTCACCCTGTAAACCACCGTTGAATCGATACCGGCAGATTTGAAGCTGCTGTATGTTCCCGGCGTTGCGTATACCTTGATTCCACTGTCTGTAAGTTTTCTGGCTATTTTGATTGCACTCTCCTTATCCCTGTCATTAACCGTGATTATAACAGATTTCAGGTGGAAATTACGCTTCATAATACGGATGACTTTGGACATTGCCTCGTTGAATGTTTTGCCACAGCACATAGCCTCTCCGGTAGATTTCATTTCCGGGCCCAGTATCACATCCATATCCCTGAATCTCTTGAAGGGGAAAACGGGAACTTTGATAAAGTATGATTCCGGTTCCTTATATTTTATATCCGGTTCTGTTCCGAGGATGGCATTTATGCCGTAATCAACCCAGTTTATGCCGGTTGCCTTAGCCACAAATGGTATGGATCTCGAGGACCTTGCATTCAATTCGATTACATATATTTCTCCGTCCTTTATTGCAAGTTGCAGGTTGGATAGCCCGAGCAGATTGAAATTAACTCTCATTTTTTCCACTATGGCTCCGATTTTTTCAACAGTACCTTTATCGAGAAGATCCGGGCCGAGAACCATTGTTGCGTCACCGGAATGTGTACCGGCTTCCTCAATATGCACAGAAATCCCGGCAATAACCGATTGAGTTTTAGAAGAAATAAAATCAACATCTATCTCTGTAGCATTTTGAAGATATTTGCTTACCAGTACCGGAGAACCGGGGCTTTCCAGGAAGAGTTCGTGCACACGTTCCTGAAGAATTCCATAGTCATATATTATATCCATTGCCCTTCCACCAATAATAAAACTCGATCGTATTATAACAGGGAGGCTGATATTTTTAATCTTTTCCTCCAGTTCATTCATATTGGATGCTTCAATAAAATCGGGCTGTTTTATTCCCAGATTCTTCAGGGCTGCAGAGAATTTTGTTCTTTCCTCTATCCTGAATATATCCTCCGGTTTTGTTCCCAGAACAATGCTCTTGAAAATTTTGGAAAGGCCATCGGCCATATTCTGCCCGGTCTGCCCTGAAAACTGGATTATTATTCCCATGGGATTCTCAAGGGCGATTATATTCGATATATGTTCCAGAGTAATGGGTTCGAAATAAAGCTTATCTGATATATCAAAATCGGTGGATACCGTTTCCGGATTGCTATTGACCATGATAGCTTCATATCCTGCTTTTTTCAGGGAAAGAATAGATTTTACTGCCCCGTAATCGAATTCCACCCCCTGCGAGATTCTGTTGGGGCCTGAACCTATTACTATCACTTTCTTCTTCTCTGTGATTTTATCGTCGCTGTATTTATCATAGCACGAATAGAGATATGATGTGTCAGAATCAAATTCAGCAGAACAGGTATCTATTTTTTTGTATACAGGGATTATGGAATTTTTCAACCTGTACTTGATCAGTTCCGGCACACTGATTTTAGAATAGTATGAAATAGTTTCATCCGAAATTCCGAGACTTTTCAGATATGGCATATTTTCAGGAATTTTCCCCGGCCTGATTGATGCCATGCCATCTGCTATGTTTTTCATTTTATATATAAAAAATTGATCATAACCTGATAGTTCTGAGATTTCCTTTACAGGAATGCCCTGGAATAATGCATCAAATATGGCGAATATCCTCTGATCGTTTGGAACATTCATGAGTTCTCTGCTTTTTTCCGGAGATGTAAAGATCCTCATTGGTACAGCCTGCTTTATATCCAGTGATGATATTGATTTCATAAGAGCTTCTTCAAACGTTCTGCCTATACCCATTGCTTCTCCTATGGACTTCATCTCTATGCCTATTTCCCTTTTAACGGAGAATTTATCAAATGGCCACCTGGGAATCTTTACGGTTATATAATCCATGGAAGGCTCAAAAGCGGCATAGGTATTCCTTGTTACCGGGTTTTTTATTTCATTTATATTATAGCCCATGGCAATCTTGGTTGAAATACGGGCAATAGGGTATCCCGATGCCTTGGATGCAAGGGCAGATGATCTTGAAGTTCTGGGATTAACCTCAACCACATAATATTCATTTGTGTTCTGGTTCAGGGCGAACTGTATGTTGCATGATCCTATCACTCCTATTTCATTAACTATGTGTATTGCAGATGTTCTCAGCTTCTGGTAATCATCATTGCTCAGTGTAAGTGAGGGAGTTGTAACTATGCTTTCTCCCGTATGTACTCCCATGGGATCAAGATTCTCCATATTGCATATGGAAATACAGTTGCCTGCATTATCTCTCATCATCTCGTATTCTATTTCCTTGAGCCCCAGAAGTGATTCGTCCAGTTCGATATTATCATCACGTACAGAAAAATAATCATCGCAGTAAGAAATAAGTTCATCCCTGTTTTCTATAATTACACCACCTGAACCACCCAGTGAAAAGCCGGTTCTGAGGATAAGCGGATATTTTTTTATTGTATCTATTGTATTTCTATAATTTTCCTTCACCAGTGTATAGGAATCTATTATTGGTTCTCCTATCTGCCTCATGAGATTGAAGAAGATTTTTCTATCTTCTGCTGTTTCTATTGATTTAACCGGTGTGCCCAGAACTTTTATATTGTTTGATTGTAGAATACCCAATTTGTCCAGCAGAATTACAAGATTTAAGCCAACCTGCCCACCTGTTGATGGCAGTATAGAGTCAATTTTTTCCTTTTTTATAATTTCTATAACGCTTTCCGGATCAACCGGCTCTATGTAAATTCTATCAGCAATATCACGATCTGTCTGTATAGTTGCCGGATTGGAATTCAGAAGCACTGTTCTAACACCCTCTTCCTTTAAAGCAAGACATGCCTGCGATCCGGAGTAATCGAATTCTGCGGCCTGCCCTATAACTATTGGACCCGAACCTATTACCAGTGTACATTTGATATCTGCATTCATTTTATTCACCCAGTGTTTTTTTAACTTCATCAAAGAACCATGAACTATCATAGGGTCCCGGATATGCCTCCGGATGAAACTGTACGGAAAATACCGGCAGTTCTCTATGGTTTATCATTTCCACTGTGCCGTCATTGATATCTTTTCCAGTTACTTCCAGTCCTGTACCGGACAACGACGCCTCATTTATAGCATAACCATGATTATGAGATGTAATATATACACGATTACCGGAGAAAACCGCATGATTTACACCCCTGTGACCATACTTCATTTTTTCCGTTTTTCCTCCAAGGGAAAGTGCAATGAGCTGATTCCCAAGGCATACTCCCATCACGGGCATTTCAGAGGTTTTTTCCCTTATGAATTCCCTGAGCGGGGCCAGGGATTTATGATCCGGATCTCCTGGCCCGTTGGGTATGAATATTGCATCGTAATGGAATTTAATGGAATCAAAATCGAAGTTATAGGGAACTATGTGAAGTGATGCAGTTTCGCTTAGTCTCTTGATAAGGCTATTTTTGGTGCCTACATCTATGAACAGAACCTGTTTCTTTCTACCTGAATTGTAATACTGGTACTGCTTTCTTGAAACCTGTGAAACCAGGTCTAGTTTCATAGTATCAGGGAAACTGCCAGGAAATTCATTTTTACTGCTTATGTATGCCCTTATTGTTCCATTTTTCCTGATCTTCTCCACCAGTTCCCGGGTATCTATACCGTCTATTGCAGGAATTCTATTAGCCTTCAGGAATTCGTTGAATCCTGATCCGGAGTTGCCGCCACTTAAAATGGCGTGTGCATCCTTGGTTATCAGACCTGAAACCTGCACCCTGTCAGATTCCATATGTTCCATACTTACACTGTAATTGGCTATTTCCGGAAAAGCAAAGATAAGTATTTGCCCGGCATATGATGGATCTGTTATAGTTTCCAGATAACCTGACATCGATGTTGTAAAAACCAGTTCTCCATGAATGTCCCCCTCATAACCATATCCTTCGCCCTCATAAGCCGTCCCATCTTCAAGCAACAAGTATTTCTTCATTTAAACCTTAAAAAAGCTAATCCCAACATGAGATATATTATTTTTCATTATATTTTATAATTAATTGGTCACTTCCATCATTGTGTCTAAAAAAAGTAGCAGTTTGGTATTGTATATGAATTTGATTATATTTATTACACTATTGATATACATAATAACATTAACTTAATAAACACTTCTTTAATAAAGTATTTATGAAAGTAATAGCAGCACCCGGACCTGTTTGCTACCCCATGGTAGCAGCAATGATGGAGAGAAAGGATATAAATATTGAATTCAAGAAATCGTCGGATATAGGAAAGGAAAAGCCTGATGTGGTTCTTGATTCCACAGTTTCACTGGTTAAAAGCGGACTTCCCATAGATTATGTAACAATAGAGAATTTATCTAGAGTCGCACCGAAGCTGGGATACAAAATAGGGATGACCCGTAAGGGTGGAGCCTCGGATATTCTATTCAGGGCATATGTTGGTGAAACAAAGAAGGATGTAGAAATACAGTATTTTGAAGGCATGAGTGAACTAATGGATGCAATGCATGCCAATAAAGTTGACACCGTGGTTGTACCGGCTATGGATAATGCCGGAATCAGCATTGAAGAATACTTCAAGAGAGAGAATGTTGCTATTCCGGGAAGCTGTGGTGCAGCTGTTTATGGTAATCCAAAGGATTTTGTTGAAGCTTATGAATTGGGAATTAAACTCATCAGGGAAAAACCCGAAGAAACGGCCAAATTCATAATTGAACATTTACCCATGCAGTTTCCGCCACAGTTCGTGGTGAACACAATGAAAAATTCAGACTTAAGAGTACATAAACCTGAGAATTATGAGGAATTTATCAGACTGGTTAAAAAATATTCCTCATAATAAGGGAAAATTTTAAAAAAACAAAATTATTTTTAATTTTGTTAGATTGAATTATTATATACTCAAATTACATTAGAGGTTTTATGTGGGACTACATCAATCAAATATTCGAGGGATACCCGGCGGAAATGAAGGTCATACAGAAGATGACTAAAATAGGCATATCGGTAAAAATTTTATATGACGAGCCAAAATTATTCTGTGATGAAATAGAAATAAAGCCTAATTCTATGGCAAGAGCATATCATGTTGATAGAAGGGTAATTGTCAACCTTATCCAGAAAATCATAAGCGACAAGAAACTTTACGAATTTTTCAGCAATATTTCAGCTGTTTCCAACTTTGAAAATGCAGGATCAAAGATAGGTTTCGGTGTTATAGAGATCATTCCTGTAGATGCAGCCAAACCCGGCATTATTGCCGGCGTAATGAAACTCCTTGCAGATAATGGCATTTCAGTCAGGCAGTTGATTACCGATGATCCGGATCTGATAGATAATCCGAGGGCAATTATAGTTACAACTGAATCAATAACAGGTGACATACTCAACAATATAAAAAAGGTCAACGGGGTAAAAGCCGTTTTATTGCTTTAAATAAATTTTTCCAGATCTTCACCGTAAAGTATCCCCATTATATTTTTTATTTTTTCCTCAATTTCCGCATAGGTGTCGCCATAAACGTTAACATGCCCCATCTTTCTCTTACGGCGAACTTCGTTTTTGTGATACCAGTATATATTGGTTTTACCAAGTTCCAGGATTCTGGATATTTTGCCATCAATACCGGTACCTATGATATTTACAATTCCTGATGGCACAAAGAGATCCGGCCTTACGGCATCCATCCCTGACACGGCGAGTATATGTTCCTCGAACTGAGAAATTGAGCTTCCTGTCAGGGTGTGGTGACCTGTATTGTGTACCCTGGGTGCATATTCATTTATTATAACATTTTCATCCTTTACGTAGTATTCAATGCCCATAACGCCTATATAATCTAGGGATACCATGAGCCTCTTTGCTATGTCAATCATTTCCAGAGTGTTTTTTACAGGTGATATATTGTATATGAGGATACCGTTCTGATTATAATTGAAAGATGGCTCAAAATTGAAGAATTTTCCCTTTTCGTCCCGGACAGCAATTATAGATGCTTCATAGTCATAATCAATGAATTCCTCGATTACATATGGCATATCAGGATGATTTTCATATTCTGTATCGGGATTTATATAGTACTGGTTTTTTCCGTCATACCCCCCCATGCAGCTTTTAATTACAGCTTTATGGAATGATTTTGCCATGTTGAATGCATCCTTATAGGTTTCAGCATATTCGTAATCTGCAATTGGAAAATTATGATCTTTTAAGAATTTCTTTTCCAGGGACCTGTCCTTCTTCAACTCAACTGCCTTTAGAGATGGGCGCAATTTGCCCTGTCTATCAGCATAATGAAGAATTTCACTGCTGATATGCTCGAATTCATATGTAACGTAATCACATGCATCCACAAATTCTTTATATTCTGAAACATCGTAGAATTTATCGGCTATCTCGGAGGAGGGCCCTCTGTTATCATCTATTACATAGAACTCTATAGGATACCTGCGCATTGTGTTTATCATCATATATCCAAGCTGCCCTGAACCAATAATACCAATCTTCATAGTTTATCACCCAGTACTGAATCTCTCTGCTTTATTACAAAATCCTCTAACATTTCCCTGATTTTCGGATATTTTATTGAGAGGATTCTGACGGCAAGCAAAGCCGCATTTCTGGCTCCATTGATTGATACGGTTGCAACAGGCACTCCCGGAGGCATCTGAACAATAGAAAGCAATGAATCCAGACCATTCAGTGATTTGGACTGAACAGGAACTCCTATCACAGGGAGTGTTGTCATGGCCGCGACCATGCCCGGCAGATGTGCTGCACCTCCGGCACCTGCTATTATAATCTCTATATTGTTCTTAATAGCATCATGCGCATACTGGAGCATGAATTCCGGTGTCCTGTGGGCGGAAACAACCCTGTATTCAACCTCGATGCCGAAATTCTTTAATTCTTCCACAGCCGCCTCCATTACAGGAAAATCTGATTTGCTCCCCATGATTACTGCCACTTTCATAATAGATTATGGAAGCGATATTTATAAAAATTTTCAAAAATTAGAGGAAATAACTCTCATTCTTTAGTATAAATTCATCCACAGACCTTCTTCCACTCTTCATGGCTTCCAGAATATCATACTGATTCATATCATATAATTTTATATCATAGGAATCCAGGTCCTTGAACTCAACACCTGCTTTTTCGGCTATTTTCCTGTATCCTGGTGCCCTTGAACGCTCCAGTGTGTTTAAGGAATCATTGCTCATTATTACATGGTTCCTGCCCGCA